>CAMWPK010000174.1 GCA_947176115.1 uncultured Clostridia bacterium | reverse complement strand
ACATTATATGACGTATAGTACGTATTTGTTAAAGTCTTCAAGCAATTTAATGCGATTTTACGTATTGACATACTAAAGTAATTACTATATAATTGATATAAATTAAAATGTCAAATTACATACAAAAGGAGAATAGCGTGAAAAAGATAATCGTAGTTACAAGTTCGCCGAGAAAGGGAGGTAATTCCGAAACCTTGGCTAGGAAGTTTGCAGAAGGAGCAATATCCGCAGGCAACGACGCAGAAGTCGTAGCCGTACGCGACGTTGATTTGAAGTTTTGCATAGGTTGCATGTATTGCCAATCGCACGACGGGTGCGTACTTAAAGACGGCATGAACGCTTTGTATGACAAATTTCAAAACGCCGACGTACTAGTATTTGCTACGCCCATTTACTATTACTCCGTTTGCGGACAACTCAAGACTTTCTTAGACAGACTTAATCCGCTTTATTCTCGTGACAATAAGTTCAAGGAAGTATATCTATTGGCTACGTCGGCAGAGGACGAAGAAAGCGCTATGGACGGAGCAGTCAAGGATATCCAAGGTTGGATAGATTGCTTTGACGGAGTAGAACTCAAAGGCGTTCTTCGCGGTATAGGCGTTACCGACAAGGGAGATGTAGATAGTACCGACTTTCCGCAAAAGGCTTTTGATATGGGAAGAATGGCATAAACTTTTTGCTTAAAACTAATTCGGACTATACCGAGTGAGCGCATTTGTGTCGATAGGCGAAATAAAAAAAAGAGAAGTGAGTAACTTCTCTTTTCTATACAGCCTAATCGACTTTTTGGTGCGGTCACCGGGACTTGAACCCGGACGGTTGCCCATACGCCCCTCAAACGTACGCGTCTGCCTATTCCGCCATGACCGCAAATCATTAGCACAACTAATATTATATTAAATATTACTGGTTGTCAAATGTTTTTGAATATTTTCTTAAAATAATCGGTACCGCTATTTCTTAAATGGCAAAAAATCGCTATCCTCAAGTCCGTCTGTAATGAACGGGTGTTCGAGGAGCGACGCCGACTTCAATGCGTTGTAGCCGTATTTTCCTCGTATCTCGTCAAGAGATTTGTCAAGTCGTTTGAGCTTTTGTGACTTTTCGTCGTCAAAGAAAGAAAGTTGTTCAATTTCGTCACCGCTAGATAGGTCAAATGCAGTCACTGACAGAAGTCTTATTGGGCAGGGATGCTTGAGTGAGTCGTATATTTCCATAGCCCCGTCGCAAAGACTGCTTGCAGAGTTTATTTTGAAGGGGAGTTTGCATTGTTTGCCGGCGTAAGTCAAATCGTTGTACCTCACGCCGAAATGTATACCGCCTGCCACAAAAGAGTATTTTCTTAGTCTTACTGCTACCATTTCGCTGAGCGCCATAACCACGGCTTTGACTTCGTCGCGTGAGGTCACGTCCTTGGGCATAGTAGTAGAGTTGCCAATGCTTTTGGGGATATGCTTATCGTAATACAATCGCACTTCTTCGTCGTTTAGTCCGTTCGCATTGTCGTGCATCTTTTGTCCGTTTATTCCAAATTTATTTATCAGAATTTGTCGGTCTGCGCACGCTAGATCTCCTATGGTATTGATACCTAAGCCCTTTAACTTGTCGGCGGTCTTTCTGCCAATCATAAGCAAGTCGCTCACGTCAAGAGTCCACACCTTTTGATGAAAGTTGTTGGGCGTAATTACGGTAGTGGCGTCGGGCTTTTTCATGTCCGAGCCGAGTTTGGCAAAAATCTTGTTGAAAGACACTCCTACGGAAATCGTAATGCCTATTTCCTTTTTAATACGCTCTCTCAGTTCGTCTGCGATTGCCGTTGCGCTCTTAAAGAGTCGCATAGATCCCGTTACGTCGAGCCAACATTCATCAATGCCGAAAGGTTCAACTCGGTCAGTGTACTCGCAGTAGATATCGAATATCTTATCAGAGTAGTATACGTATTTATCATATTGGGGCGGTACAAGCACAAGCTGAGGACATTTGCGTTTGGCTTCCCAAATAACTTCGCCCGTCTTAATTCCACACTCTTTTGCCTTTTGATTTTTTGCCAAAATAATACCGTGCCGTTTGTCAGGATTACCTGATACGGCAACGTTCTTGTCTTTCAAGCTAGGGTCGAGCATACATTCGACGGAAGCATAAAAATTATTGGCGTCACAGTGAAGAATCTTTTTCATACCTATATATTATCACATAAATTAGCAAAATGCAAACATTTGTTTGTATTTATTTCGCGTTTCTATTGGAAAAATTTGGATTAGGCAAAAACGAACTTTATATGTAAACATATAAAGAATAGTAAATAATAGTCTGTAATTACGCTTGCAAAAATTTTTATCATATAATAAAATATATTTGTATACAATTTTTTAATCTTTAAGGAGGATATCCCTGTGGCAGAGAAGAAAGCCCCTGCGAAGAAAGCCGAGCCAGTAAAGAAGGCTACGGCAACTACGAAGAAAGCCGAACCGACAAAGGCTACGGCGACGACGAAGAAAGCCGAGCCAGTAAAGAAGGCTACGGCAACAGCAAAGAAAGCCGAGCCGGCAAAGACAACGGC
>CAMWPK010000173.1 GCA_947176115.1 uncultured Clostridia bacterium | reverse complement strand
TACAGGATATATTCTAACATATAATATATAAAAATAAAAGAAAATAATAAAAGTTTTTATTTTTATTTGACCACTACACTTAGATTAACCAAATAATTGCCCCTTCGTTTGACAAGAAGCGAGATAGGTACAAAATAGATTTTATTTACCTATTACAACTTAACGTACCCCATATTCCTATCGTTAATTCCCTATAGTGTTGATTCCTATAGTTTGGAAAGACGCGAGATAGGTAAAAAATAAAACGATAGATTTTTTGTCAAGATAGTTTTTGGCGAAAGCCGTCGTACTTTATGTACGTCGACTTGAGTCAAATGCTAGATTGGCGGAAAAGATACGTTTTAGATTTACATAGCCTCGCTTTTTGCCAAACTTAAGAAAAAAACACCGCCTAAGCGGTGTTTTTCTTTTTTATTCTTCGGATATTGTCGAAACCGGACATCCCGCCGCGCAAGCGCCACAGCTGATGCAAATATCCGGATCAATGACGTATTTGTCATCACCCTCTGAAATTGCGCTCACAGGACAACCCTCTGCGCATGCTCCGCATTTAATGCAGTCATCACCAATTACGTATGCCATAAAATATCTCCTTTATTTACGTTAGTACCCTTATTTTAGCACTCTAATTTGCCTTTGTCAATGTATATTTTATACTATTTTACGACAATTGAAATTTAATAAACTCTATTACTAAGTCTTTCTTTTTATTGCTGAGTTTTCTATACAAATCTATAAGATTACTTTCTTCTGCCGTATACTTCTTATCCTCATTGATTACTATAATACTCTCTTCATTCTCTCTACCAAGCAAATAATCTACACTGCAACCAAAACAATCTGCAAGTTTCATTAAACTTTCAGCACCCGGAACAAATCTATTAGTTTCCCAATTCGCGTATATACCTTGATTGAAACCGCCCATTTCTGCGATTTCATTTTGCGTCTTACCTAAAGACAGCCTCAAATTTTTTAGGTTTTGTCCAATATTCATAGATTTTTCTCCTTTTTTATATAATATTCGAATTTTATATAATTTGTCTTGACATACTTGTAATCAAGTATTATAATTACGTAAATACTTGCAATCAAGTAATATCCAATTAGGAGAATAATTATGACAAGAAAAGACATAATCAAATCAAATTTATCGCATGCGCTCAAAAAAAGCGGTATGAAACCAATCGAAATAGCAAAACTTACGAAAATAAGTTACGGTCTGGTAAAAAATTACATAGATAAAAAAGTTTACCTTCTATAAAAAACTTTTGTAAAATTGCTATTACTCTTAACTTAAATATAAATGATATATTAGACGTTCATAAATAAAAATTTAAGAAGTAGCAACCGCTACTTCTTAATCTAATATTCGATTAATAAATCAATCTTCAAGTTTTTTAAGTTCGTTTTCGTCAACTTCGTCTTGGGAGTAATTCTTCTTTGCTCCAAACTTAGGCGAAAAGAGCACTTCAAACTCGCCTACCTTGTAATACTTCTGTTCCATACCGCCGTCGCGCTCTATCGTAACTTTGATTTTTTCTCTGAGCAAGTCTACTTCGTCAACTCTGCCCTGACCGTCCTCAACCTTGACGGTTGAGCCTACTTTAGGCATACGCTTATTAGCCTCGACGTAAAAGTCATTTTCGTATCTAAGACAGCACATCAACTTACCGCACATTCCGCTGACCTTTGTGGGATTGAGCGAAAGATTTTGATTTTTTGCCATTTTTACGGTAGCCTTTTCGTAGTCGCATCCCGAACAGATACAACAACATTCTCTACCGCACATACCCATAGCTCCTCTAAGTTTAATATCGTCGCGCTCGTAGATTTGACGGAGTTCTATTCTCATGTGCATTTTGCCCGCCAAATCTTTGACGAGTTCTCTAAAGTCAACTCTGCCGTCCGCTGTAAAACTGAAAATAATCTTTGACCTATCAAAGGTATATTCGGCGTCTACGAGTTTCATTTTAAGGTCGTGCTTTTCTATAAACTTTTGGCACAGCTTCATTGCGCCGTCTTTTTTAGAAAGGTTTTCCTTTACTCTTTCTTCGTCCTCGGCGGTAGCCTTGCGTACTACGGGTTTGAGCGGAGCTTTTATCTCCTCGTCAGACACTTCCTTGTTGGATTGCGTAACTTTCGCATATTCAAGTCCGCGTACCGTTTCGACTATTACGCCGTCCCCTTCTTCAAATTCTATATTTAGCGGGTCGAAATAATATTGCTTGCAAGTCGCCCCGAACTTTACGCCTACAATCATCGGCATAGATACTTTACCTCCATCATTTTTATAAACAAATTATCCAGTATATTTTCATTATTGCAATAGCTCTCAATCTTTTGCTTAGCGCCTATTATCAACTCGTTGAAATTAACCAGCGTAGCTATATTAAAGCTGTCAAGCAGTACGTTGACTCGCTCAAATCCTTCGACGTTGACTCCGCTCTTGCGCTTTAGCAAAACTCCGAAAATCAGTTGCATTATGTCAAGATACCTTGCGAGTTTCCCATCTTTTACATCAAGACGTTTTTGCATTTTCAGATTGACTTTTGTAGACGTGAGTTCTTTGAG
>CAMWPK010000172.1 GCA_947176115.1 uncultured Clostridia bacterium | reverse complement strand
CTCGCCGTAAGCAGTCTGCGAAATATTTATTGCAAAAGCGTCGCTTGGATTTTCAAGTCCGTAAGTAATTATTGGCAGATTATTTTCTTTTATAATCTGCAAGCCAAGAGCGTCGTCCACGTTGACTATACCGAGTTTAGTATTAACCTTTTGAAAATATCCTTTTTTGCAATCGCCGTAGTCTGCCATATTGCCGAAAAAGTCGAGGTGGTCTTGCGAAAGATTAGTAAATACGCTCATCTGCGCCTGCGCTCCGTAGAGTTTGTTGAGATATATAGCGTGCGCTGACAGCTCCATTACGACGTATTGCATACCCGCTTCTAGCATTTTTGCAAACAGTCCCTGCAACTCCAGTGGATCGGGAGTCGTCAAATTGGCAGTCAATCTGACGTCGCCGTACTCATAATACATGGTGCCAATAAGTCCGCAACTTATTCCGCCTCTTTGCAACAGTTCTTTAATCAAATACGACGTTGTCGATTTGCCGTTGGTGCCTACGACTGTGATAAGTTTGAGTTTTTGCGAGGGATTTGAATAGAAGTTGCCTGCCATTATGCTGTACGCCTTGCGAGTATCGTATACTTTGACAACAGTCGCAAGAGAGTTGGAATAGTCGTTGCAACATATTACCGCCTTAGCTCCGCGAGCAACTGCTTCGTCTGCAAATCTATGTCCGTCAGACCTCTTACCCACTAAAGCAATAAAGCAATCTCCTTCTTGAACTTCGTTTGAGTTAATCTTTATGGCTTTTATATCTACTTTTGCCTCTCCGTCAATACTCAAAACGTTGCAACCATCTATCAGTTCTTCTAGTAGCATAACCCTCTCCTATATACGCGTAATTATTACGCGCCATAAATTTTATTATATAATATATTATAAGATTTTCCTGCGCAATACCTTTAACAATCATCGACATTATCATCTTAAAATACTGCAAATAGTCATTATCATTCGTTATAAGTCAAGACGTAGAAAACATAACTACAGACGAACTTCGGACTATCTGCCCCGCAGACGGGAATTGATAAGTTACCTTTCCGCTGTCGCCGTCTATTTCATAGTCAAGTCCTGCCTTTTTGAGAGCTACAACGGCGTCGGCAATACTCATACCCAAGATGTACGGCATCTCAACTTCGGTATACCCCAAGTCGTCGGGATTGATGCTCGGCTTAATATTCTTGTAAGCGAAAATGCTTGAGAATATTTCTCCTACGTACGGAGCGGCAACAATACTGCCGTAATATACGTAACCTTGCGGTTCATCGACAAGTAAAAGACATACCAACGTATCATCGCCCACGTCGGTAAAGCCAATGAAAGACGATATATACTTACCCCTTGCGATTGCGCCGTTCTCATACTTTTGCGCCGTACCCGTTTTTCCGCCTATGTTGTAGCCTGCAACGTACGCGTTCTTTCCGCCACCTTCGGAAACCACGCTATATAGGTAGTCTTTCAACGTTGCGGATACTGAAGAATCTACTGTGGTATTTTTTACGGTTGGAGTATGCGAATATGCTACGTTGCCCTTGACGTCGGTAATCTTATCAACGATATACGGAGTGTAAAGATTTCCGCCGTTGATAACAGAAGAAACGGCAGTCGCCAGCTGAATCGGCGTGACGGCTATGGCCTGCCCAAAACCTATTCTGGCAATATCCACGTTCTGCACAGAACTCACCGGCAACATAATGCCCTTGGCTTCGCCGGTTACGTCCACACCGGTCTTTACACCCAATCCGAATTTGTCAAAGTAACTGTACATCTTCTCCTTGCCCACAGTGAGAGCAATGTCCATAAATACGCAGTTGCACGAATTTTGAATACCGTGCTGGAAGTCCTGCGAGCCGTGACCTATGCTGCTCCACCCCTTAATTCTCTGTCCGTCAACTACGCTTCCGCCACCGCAGTAATAGGAATTTTTAATAGCATTTTCCGTCATACCGATCGCAGATGTGAGAATTTTGAAAGTCGAACCGGGTTCGTAGGTATCGGTTACTAAAAGATTTCGCGAGCCTTGCAAAAGTAGCTCCATATCATCTCTGGGTATATCGTTCAGATCATACGTCGGAGCGCTTGCCATTGCTTTGATTGCTCCCGTCTTGGCGCTCATAATCAGACAACTTGCCGACTTGGAATTGTATTTCTGTTGCGCGTCCTCGACAGCTTTTTGAGCAAAATTTTGCATATAGTAATCAATCGTTAAAGTAGTCGTCATACCCTTGATAGAATCCACGTATGTAGTCACGTTGGAGTTCAACTTCCTGCCTATAAGGTCCGTCTGAGTATAGGACGCTCCGTTGACGCCCTTAAGATAATCGTCGTAAAACAACTCAACTCCGCTCTGTCCTACGCCGTCGCTATTGGTAAAGCCCAGCACTTGAGTTAAAAAGTTGCCGTAAGTATAATATCTATCACTGTTGGCAGTCAGATACAATCCGTTGACGTCGGTCGCAATAAGCGCAAGCATTTGTTCTTTACTGAGATTTTTTGCTACAGTAATCTCGCTCACACCTTTTTTTGACAACTTTTCGGCAAGTTGACTCTTGTCCATATCGATAATATCGGCTATCGCAGACGCTATATAGTCC
>CAMWPK010000171.1 GCA_947176115.1 uncultured Clostridia bacterium | reverse complement strand
AAACATACTTTGAATATATCAATATTATAATACAGATTTTTGGCATTTGCAATACTAACTAACCGCCTTATAGGAATTTATTGCCATTAACGCAAAAAACTGTTATAATATTAAAAATCCTAATTTTTTGGAGTTACGCAATGCCATACAGCATATATTTGAAAAAGAACGAAGAAAAGCGAATTGTCGCAGGACATCCTTGGGTATACGCAAACGAAGTTGCGCGCATAGAGGGCAAAGACAAGAACGGGTCTTTAGCCACTGTGTACGACTACAACGGAAGATATATCGGCAAGGGCTATATCAATCATTTATCAAAAATACTAGTGCGAATCTTTATACGCGACGAAAGCGTACCCGACCTAGAATATTACAAAAGCGCTATTAAGAAAGCCAACGACTATAGACTTGCTTTGGGCATGGAGAATTGCTATCGTATGGTATTTGCCGAAAGCGACAACCTGCCTGCGCTAATCGTAGACAAGTATGCGGATATTCTATGCGTACAACTACTCTCCCTCGGTATTGAAAAAAACAAGGACTTGATTATCCAAGCTCTTGTCGAACTTTTTCATCCCAGAGGTATCTACGAGCGTAGCGACGTAGCAGTCAGACTAAAAGAGGGCTTGGAAGAACGCAAAGGTATATTATACGGCGAATTTGACCCCAAAGTCGTTATTGAAGAAAACGGACTTAAAATGCAAGTTGATTTGCTCAACGGTCAAAAGACGGGATACTTCCTTGACCAAAAGGAAAACAGATTTGCCTTGCGCAGATACTGCAAAGACAAGCAAGTACTTGACTGCTTTTGCAATAGTGGAGGTTTTTCGCTCAATGCAGTAGCAGGAGGCGCAAAAGAAGTAATTGCATTGGATATTTCCGCTCAGGCATTGTCCGACGTCAATACCAACGCAAAGCTCAACAATTTTAGCAATATAACGACAATGCAAGGCGACGTCTTTGAAGAGCTTCGCAAGTTCAAACGCGAGGGCAAGACCTTTGATACTATAGTTCTCGACCCGCCGGCATTTTGCAAAAGCGCAAGCGAAGTCAAGAATGCCTATAAGGGATATAAAGATATCAACATACTCGCAATGAAACTCGTCAAGAGCGGAGGTTTTTTGATATCATCGTCATGCTCGCACTATATGACTTTCCCGCTATTCCAAAATATGCTCGCCGACTCGGCGCGCGAAAGCGGAAAACGCGTCCGTATAGTGGAGATACGCACTCAATCAAGCGACCACCCGTCTATGCTAGCCACCGACGAGAGCTTGTATCTCAAATTCTTCGTACTGCAAGTAACGTGATATATTGAGTAAGAAGTAAATAAGAGATAAGAGATAAGAAATAAGAAATAAGAGTGAAAAGTGAAGAGGTAATAAGTAAGAAGTAAATGATAAGAGATAATACGAAAAATATGTAATATATCTACATCAAATAAATAAAAAAAGCGCCTTGCTTGGATAAGTAAGACGCTTTTATTATTAACTGAAATTTTAGTCTTCTTCTGCCTTGACGATATCAGCGTGCGCGGCGGTGTTGGCTATAGACCTCATACCGACTTTGCAAGCGTCCTTAGAAAGATATCCGTCGTTAGGAGTGCAGACGCATTCGCCATTGGAAGCGTGAAGTCTAAATCTGTACTCGCCCTTAGCATCCATAAAGATAATCCACTTAGGGAACTTCTGCTCTTCAACGTTGATAAGCGTCTGGTCCTCAATAGGAGCTGTACCTGCGTTTCTGATAACGCTATTGATACCTGCTTTAAGAGCGCCCAATGAAGAGTACGTACCGCCGTTGGTAGCGATTACCTTGTGGTTAGCGGCGTAAAGTTTGTATACGTAATTACCCTTTTCGGTAATTCTGTATTCGAATCTACCTGTCTTTTTAGGAGTAGCGGTAGCTTTCTTAGCCGGAGCTTTAGTAGCAGTAGCCTTTGCAGGAGCAGACTTAGCAGTAGTTGCCTTAGCCGGAGCTTTAGCAGTAGCTTTGGTCGCCGTAGTCTTTGTTGCGGTAGCCTTGGTTGCTTTTGCAGGCTCTGCCTTTGCAGTAGTCTTTGCGGACTTTGCAGGAGCTTTAGTTGCTGTTGCTTTAGTTGTTTTTGCAGGTTCTGCCTTTGCAGTAGTCTTTGTAGACTTTGCGGGCTCTGCCTTGGTTGCCTTTGCTGTTGTCTTTGCCTTCTTCTCCACTTTTGGTTCCTCCTCTACTTCTTCTTCTGCTACGACTTCTTCCTCTATTTCTTCTTCAACTTCTTCTTCGATTTCTTCCTCTACTACTTCTTCAACCTCTTCGTATTCTACCTCTTCCTCAACTTCCTCTTCGACCTCTTCTTCTACTTCTTCGTACTCGACTTCCTCTTCTACTTCTTCCTCTACTTCTTCGTATACGACTTCTTCGACGGTTTCCTCTTGAGGGGTATCAGCAATCGGTTGTTGAATTTCTTCTTGTTCGATAGGGGTAGCTACAGGCTCTTGCTTAGCTACTTCGTTTTGCGTATCAGGTTGTGACTTTTTGCCATTTTTTCTAGCAAGTTTTTTTGCTTCTTTAGCTTTTTGCTTTTCTTCTTTAGCGCGTATCTTAGCGAGCTTTTTTTCTTCTTTAGCTCTCTTCTTTGCCTCTTTCTTTTCCTTAGACATAATATATACTCCTTAATTT
>CAMWPK010000170.1 GCA_947176115.1 uncultured Clostridia bacterium | reverse complement strand
TTACAGTACAACATATTTAGGAAAAACTGTATGAAAGAGATATTGCAAGCAATTAAAAAATATGATAGACTATTTATATTGAAAGTCGGGAAGTGAGGGCACATGACGGGAATTTTGTATTTTAGTTCGACAGGAAATAGTTTGCAGATAGCTAAAAGTGTTCAAGCTAGATTTGACGGAAACATAGTCTATATACCAAATTATGATTCGGACGGAAGCGAGTTGGAAAAAATATTTATAGTTACGCCCATATATTCGTATGGACTTCCTACACCCGTATTTGATTTATTGCCAAGACTAAACAAGGATAAAGAAATTATTGTAATTCAAAATTACGGCGGAATGATTGGCGGAGCAGATAGCTTGTTTTACGAGTACGCGCTACAATTTGGACTCAACGTTAAGGGAATATATACAGTTAAGATGCCGGAGAACTATACGCTTTTCCTCGTACCGCCAAAGTTTTATACCAAAAGTATATTAAGAAGTTCTGATAAGAGAATTGAAAAGATTCTTGATATGATAGAGAAAGGAGAGTATATTTTGCCTAAGGCAAAGAGCAAAAAGAAAGCTACTTATCTAAAGAACAAAAGTAACTGGCATTTGATTGGCAAAAGATTTTCCGTTAACGGAAGTTGCGTAAAGTGCTTAAAATGCGTGAATATATGTCCGTCTGCAAATATCGCCTTAGAAAACGGGGAAATAGTATTCAAAGATAAGTGCATTGCTTGCCTTGGATGTTACCATAGGTGTCCGCAAAAGGCAATAGTTTATCTTGATAAGAAAAGCAAGTATAGATACGTCAATCCCAACGTCAAAGAAAGCGAGATTGGGAAAGATTTTTAGTCTATATCAAATAAATCGTTGGCTTCAATCTCAAAAAAATCAATCAAATTGAATATATCTGTAATGCTAGGCTCGGTACGTCCTTGTTCCCAATTAGAATATGTGCTCACAGGAATAGAAAGAGCTGTTGCTATATCCTTTTGAGAAAGACCTTTTGAATGTCTAATTGTTTTTAGATTTTTAATAAAAACAGTATTTTTACAATTATTCTTTTTCATACATTAATTATAGCGCTTTATAGCTAATATAGCTTGTTAGTAGCAAAATTAGCTACTATAATATTAATGTAGCTAATTTTGCCTTGGATGTTACTATAGGTGTTCGCAAAAGGCAATAGTTTATCTTGATAAGAAAAGTAAGTATAGATACGTCAATCCCAACGTCAAAGAAAGTGAGATTGGGAAAGATTTTTAGTCTATATCAAATAAATCGTTGGCATCAATATTCATACACTTAATAATGTTGTATATATCAGCTATGCTCGGTTCTCGTCTTCCTTGTTCCCAATTTGCATAGGTGCTTGGCGGAATTCCTAATTTTTGCGCAACTTCTGATTGGGATAGAGAATTTTCCTTTCTCAAGTCTTTTAGTCTTGTAGAGAATTTAGTTATAGCAGTTTTGTTATCCATTTTTTACCTCTATTATAATTTTATTAAATTATAGTCAAAATGACTTGACTTTAGTCAAAATGACCAGTAAAATAATTATATGATAATAAAACACAGGAACATGGTTTATGAATAAAGAATTGCAAAAACTTGAAGCAAGAATTAAAAAAGAAAGAAGCAAGATTATGAAAGAAAGGTTGCGACAAATGTATAACAATTGTTGTGAAGTATACGAAGATATAAGTATTGTAGAATTGCGACTTATTTGGTATATGCGACAGTTTAAGCTATATACACCGCAATATTGCTTTGAGGTGGCAAAATACGTATATAGAGCAAAGCTCCATGTTGATAAAACTATAGACGAAGAAAAGAGAATAGAAATTTTAGATAAAGAAGATTTTGAAAATTGATGTGTGAAACAAAGAATAGCGATGTTGACAAATAGTAATATGAGTAATATAATTTAATTATGGACGACATACTGGAATTTTTAGTAGAGATTGTGGCAGAATTATATTTTGAGTTTTTTCAAAATGTATTGCCTGATAAAAAAATCAGCAAGGGGAAGAGATTGCTTCTCACAATACTTTGCGCGATAGTAAGTCTGGGAATGTTGGCGTGCATCATTAGTGGCATATGTTTAATAATAAACGGAGCAACAGCGGAGATTATCATAGGAATAGTATTGATATCGTTATCAGGAGTTGGCATGCTAGCGCACATTTTTATAGCAATTTATAATAGTAAAAAGAAGAAGAATAAATTAGAACCTTTAGATAAGGACAGTTTAGATAAATTAAACAAATAATATATGCCTTGCTTTTGCAAGGCTTTTTCTTATATTACACAATTAGTCAAAGACTGACAATGTCTTTGATTTTTTTTATTTCAGAATATGATAAAATTGCCGTATGACAAATGCGGAGGTAAAGTAATATGCGATTGGAATTGACTAATAATTCAAATTGCGCCGTAGCAAAGTTAGACGGCGAACTTGACGAAGGGTGCGTAAGAGAAGTTAGGGAAAAGATAGACAAATTTATTGCAAGCAACAATTTTGGACAATTTGTCTTTGATTTTTCCGAACTGTCTTTTATGGATAGCACCGGCATAGGTATGTTGTTGGGTAGATATAAAAATCTTAAGAAGCGCAACGTACCGATTTTTATCAGTAATGCGCGCGGACACGTTGATTTTATACTGTCCACGGCGGGAATATAC
>CAMWPK010000169.1 GCA_947176115.1 uncultured Clostridia bacterium | reverse complement strand
TTGGGTATACTGGCAGTTGCGGGAATAATAAAGAAAAGCAAGACGCCGATAGGAGAGGAAAATACGCCGACGGAAGATACGCCAACGGAAGAAACTCAAGAAAAAGAAGAACCAAATAAAGAAGAAGATCAAGAAGTAATTGATAAATAATAATAGATAATTAATCACAACTCACAGGCAAGTCCGTGCGTAAGAGGCAAAAGGTATGTCTATCTATACGTAGTGGCAAGCGCGCCTATACGTAGGCGAGAGAGAATGGAGAATATACAAAAAGCCCGCGCATTATGCGCGGGCTTTTTTGAGGTACACAGACGAGCGCCAATCTGAACCCGCTTTGTAGCAGGTGGGTATCCTGTGTAAGTCTTTTGTAATCCTTAAAGACCGTTTGCACGGCAAGGCGCGCCAGCCAACTTCCAACTCCGGATTCCCTTTTCAAGAGTGCGGTACAATGTGCAACCCGTTTGTGTACATTTATTATACTATACCAAATATACAAAATCAATACCTATTTTCAAAAAATCTTTCATTTAATGTAAAATTTGCGGATATTTAACAAAAATCTGCGATATATGTCGATTGATTTGCTTTATTGGCAATTATTAACATATTTGACGTCATTTCGACTGCGCTCGAAATGACATGACGTACACAATGCGAAAGTAGTCGCTTCCTAGCTGTCATTTCGACCGTAGCGTAGCGAAGTGGAGAAATCTCAACATTACGTCATTCTGAGCGAAGCGTAACGAAGTCGAAGAATCTCAACCGATTTTGTCAAAAAATATTTGTATTTTAATTTTATATATGCTATACTCATATAAATTACACTTTATAGAAGCAGAATTTATATAATATAAATAGAGGAATAGGTGTTTATGGCAAAACTTTCATTAAAAGAATTGGCGCAAAATTTTGAAAAGTACGCAGACCAAGAAGTAAGCGTTTGCGGATGGGTGAGGACGATAAGAGATAGCAAGAGCTTTGCTTTTATCGAACTCAATGACGGAACTTATTTCAAGTCCACGCAGATTATTGCAGACGAGAGCAAACTTGAGAATTACAAGAGCGTTATTTCGCAGAACGTAGGCGCAGGTCTGAGCGTAGTAGGCAAAGTAGTGCTTACTCCTCAAATGAAACAGCCTTTTGAAATCCAAGCCAAAAGCATTGAGATAGAGGCTACGTCTACGCCGACTTATCCTTTGCAAAAGAAAAGACACACTATGGAGTATCTCCGCGAGATTGCGCATCTAAGACCCAGAGCCAATACTTTCCAAGCGGTATTTAGAGTTAGGTCGGTTGCCGCGCAAGCCATACACGCATTTTTTGCTTCCCGTAATTTTGTATACGTAAATACGCCTCTTATCACCACAAGCGATTGCGAGGGCGCAGGAGAGATGTTCAAAGTTACCACTTTGGATTTGAATAATCCGCCCAAGACCAAGGCAGGCGAAATAGATTATTCCAAGGACTTTTTCGGCAAGTCTGCAGGCTTGACGGTAAGCGGACAGCTCAACGCCGAGTGTTTTGCCTTGGCTTTTAAGAATGTCTATACCTTTGGACCTACCTTTAGAGCGGAGAAGAGCTATACCAATCGCCACGCTTCGGAGTTTTGGATGATAGAGCCGGAGATAGCCTTTGCCGATCTAAAAGACGATATGAACCTGGCAAGAGATATGGTAAAATACGTAATCAAGGACGTGCTGGAAAAGTGCCCTGAAGAAATGGCTTTCTTCAACAACTTTATGGACAAGGGACTTATCGAGAGATTGCAAGGCATAGTCGATAGCGACTTTGCGACAGTCACGTATACAGAGGCTATCAAGTTGCTTGAAGAGCATAAGGACGAATTCCAATTCCCGGTATTTTGGGGCGCAGATTTGCAGACCGAGCATGAAAGATACCTCACGGAAAAGATTTTCAACAAGCCGGTATTCGTCACCGATTATCCAAAGGAAATCAAGGCTTTCTATATGCGCCTTAATGACGACGGCAAGACCGTCGCGGCAGTCGATTTGCTTGTGCCGGGCGTAGGCGAAATAATAGGCGGAAGCCAAAGAGAAGAGCGTCTTGATTTGCTTATCGAGCGTATCAAAGAACTTGGTCTTAGAGAAGAGGACTATTGGTGGTATCTTGACTTAAGACGTTTTGGCGGTGTCAAGCATGCAGGTTACGGACTGGGCTTCGAAAGATTGATTATGTACCTCACAGGCATGCAAAATATCAGGGACGTAATTCCATTCGCCCGTACGACAGGCAACGCAGACTTTTAGAAAATTTCCCATTTAAGTCGTTGACATATAAAAAAATGGGTAGTATAATAAGAGGGCTTGAATTTAATATTATGCGACGTTTACCGTCGCAATTTGCTACTGTGGCTCAGCAGGTAGAGCAGTTCACTCGTAATGAACAGGTCGCCAGTTCGAATCTGGCCAGTAGCTCCATACAGAAAAGGCTCGCTAAAAGGGAGCATAAAAATAGAAGGGTTTTCCCTTCTATTTTCTTATGCTCCAAAGGACGCTCGCTTTTCTTTGGTGGCGACAAGCCTAGACAGTCCGAACAGTGACGCTCGCAGGCTCGCTATGCCGTCGCTCCGCTCCTTACGAATCTGGCCAGTAGATTTTCATTGTCATTTCGACTAAAGCGAAGCGAAATGGAGAAATCTCAACCGATTAAATTCTATAATCAGTTCTGCCAAGTAGGTAATCTGGCGAAACCTTGAAAAA
>CAMWPK010000168.1 GCA_947176115.1 uncultured Clostridia bacterium | reverse complement strand
CGCGTTGCCGTAATAGGTAGCGGTCCGGCAGGACTTGCTTGCGCCGCTGACTACGCTCAAGCAGGTTTCAAAGTTACGGTATTTGAGGCATTCCATAAAGCAGGCGGAGTTTTGGTATACGGAATACCCGAGTTTAGACTTCCTAAGGACGACGTCGTAGCCAAGGAGATAGACAAGCTAAAAGCTCTCGGCGTAGAGTTTAAGCTCAACACCGTAGTGGGCAAAGCAATCACATTTGAAGAACTTAAAGAGCAGTACGACGCTATATTTATAGGCACAGGCGCAGGCTTGCCGATGTTTATGAATATCCCCGGAGAAAACCTCAACGGCGTTTCGTCCGCCAACGAGCTTTTGACGAGAGCCAATCTTATGCAAGCATATAAAGAGGACGCTATCACTCCGATATATTGCGGTAAGTCGATTGCGGTAATAGGCGCAGGCAACGTAGCTATGGACGCCGCCCGTACCGCTAAGAGAATCGGCGGTGGCGAAGTATACATAATCTACCGCAGAGGCAGAGAAGAAATGCCGGCAAGAGCAGAAGAGATAGATCACGCAGAGGAAGAGGGAATCAAATTGGTGCTTCTCACCAATCCTGTGGAGATACTCGGCAAGGACGGAAAAGTATGCGGTATCAAGTGCGTCAAGATGCAACTTGGCGAGCCTGATGCGTCGGGTCGTAGAAGACCTGAACCAATCGAGGGAAGCGAGTTCGTCATAGACGTAGATCAAGTTATCGTAGCTCTCGGCACAAGTCCCAATCCGCTTATCCGCAAGTCTTGCGAGGGTATGGAATTTTCCAAGAAGGGAACGATAGTAGTTGACGAAGCAACAATGCAGACGAGCATTGAGGACATTTATTCAGGCGGTGACGCAGTCACCGGAGCGGCGACTGTTATACTGGCTATGGGCGCGGGACGCAAAGCTGCTAAATCTATCATAGATAAACTAACCGACTGAGTATATCAGCTGTCTTTTTACCCTAACGGCTAGGACGCCCTCGGGGTCACGTACGCCAAGTACGCTCACCGCTCGGTTGCCACCGCACGGGCAAAAATACAACTAATCTCCTCAGTCGCAACAAGCAATTTAGACGTCATTCTGAGCGAAACGAAGTGTAGTCGAAGAATCTCAACCGATTATAATAAAAGTAAGGAAGTAATATGTATTTAGACATCGCAACAATATTCGTCAAGGCCGGCAACGGCGGAGACGGCATAGTATCTTTTCACACCGAAAAGTACGTCGCGCAAGGCGGACCTGACGGTGGCGACGGAGGCAACGGCGGAGACGTGATTTTTGTAGTAGACAAAAGCGCGTCTACTCTCATTGACTTCAAATTTGCCAAGCACTTCCGCGCAGAAAACGGAGAAAACGGCGGAGCTAAGAATTGCAAGGGCAAGAGCGGAAAATCGCTGTATATCAAAGTACCGCGCGGTACGATAATCAAGGAAAAGAGCAGTGGCAATATTCTTGCGGATATGTACTATGACGACAGCGAATTTTTGTTGCAAAGAGGCGGACTTGGCGGAAAGGGCAACGCTAGATTTGCCACCGCTCAACGCAAAGCTCCCAGATTTAGTCAAAGGGGCGAAAGAACGCAAGAGATAGAACTTACTTTGGAACTTAAGACGATTGCTGACGTAGGATTGGTAGGCTTTCCCAACGTGGGTAAATCAACGATTTTATCCGTTGTATCGTCAGCAAAACCAAAGATTGCCAATTACCATTTTACCACGCTTACTCCAAATCTCGGCGTAGTCAAGTATTACGACAGAGATTTTGTACTTGCAGACATACCGGGTCTTATCGAGGGAGCAAGCGAGGGTGCGGGTCTTGGGCACAACTTCTTAAGACACGTTGAGAGAGTTCGACTTATCGTTCACGTCGTTGATATATCAGGTATTGAGGGGCGCGACCCATACGAGGACTTTGTGACTATCAACGGAGAACTTGAGAATTACTCGACAAAACTTGCCGGGCTTCCGCAAATAGTAGTCGCCAACAAATGCGACTTGTTAGAGGACGAGAGCGCAATAGAAGAGTTTGAGAAAAAGATAGGTCAAAAGGTCGTGAGAGTATCTGCTATATCCAACAGCGGTACGAAAGAAATGCTTTCCCAAATCGTAGACTTACTGGATACTTTGCCACAGCCTGAACCTATGGAAACCGTTGAGTTTGACGAAAACCGCAACGATACAGTGTCCTTTATCGTCACAATCGACGAGGACGGAGTATACGAAGTGCACGGCGGACTTATCAACATGTTGGTTCGCAACGTAGTACTCGACGATTACGAGTCTTTTAGGTATTTCCAAAAGACGCTTAAGGACAGGGGCGTAATCAAAGAACTCGTCAAGAATGGATGTAAAGAGGGAGATACGGTGCGAATTGCGGATATTGAATTCGACTTCGTAGAGTAAAAAGGAGGACATATGACAAGCAGTCAAAGAGCTACGCTCAGGTCGTTGGCAATGCAGATGCAACCGACGACGCACATAGGAAAAAACGGCATAAGCGATATGCTTATCAAACAAATTGACGAGCAGTTGGAGAGCAGAGAACTCATCAAAGTTGCCGTCTTAAAAAATGCGGAATTTTCGGCAAAAGAGATTGCCGAAGAACTTGCTCAAAGTTCTAACGCTGAAGTCGTTCAGGTCTTGGGTAGCAAAATCACGCTTTATCGCGTATCTAAGAAGAGCGGTATCAAACATATTCTCTAAACGCCGGTTTAATTGATAGACAAACGCCTTAATAAGTATTATAATATACGTGTATTATAATAC
>CAMWPK010000167.1 GCA_947176115.1 uncultured Clostridia bacterium | reverse complement strand
AGAAGTTGGATACGGTATACTCGGTAGTATGGGGATTGCCGATGGTAGCGTGGACGGGCATAGCCTGCACGCTCATGGCATTGGCAGTAGTATCCTTTGTAATAATGTTGATATCCAAGAAGAGATGCAACGATGCGGAGGAAGATTACGAAGAGAGATTTGAGGAGTATCAACGCAATAAAGCCGACTTTGCAGAGCAAAAAAGACAGGAAGAGAATGCTCGTAGGGACGAAGAGGCAAGACGTCGCGACGAGGATATGCAAATGATGTTTATGCGTATGTTTGGCGGAGCGCAAGGCGCGACTGTGGGCGCAGGAAATGGCGCTCAAGGAGAAGGCTTTGTAGGCGGAGGCTATGGACTTGGAACAGAGCAGATACGCGGAATAGTGTCAGAAACAATGACGGCAATGCTTCCGGGAGTACAACAAATGCTACCGCAACAAGCCTCTGTCAATAACGAACTTGTTGAGAAGTTGCTTGAGAAGAGCGAAAAGAATGACGAAACAATACAAAAACTGCTGAAGAAAATTATAGATCAATCGTCTAATAGCAGTAACGAGGACGCTATTAAAGAGCTTATAGATAAGAACGACAAGAATATCCAAAAGTTGATGGAGCAAAATGACGAGCGCATAGAGAAACTTATGGATAAGATATTGGAGTTGGCATCTAATCAACCAGTTCAACCGCAGATAGTAGAGAAAGTAGTCGAAGTACCTGTGGAAGTAGAGAAAGTAGTTGAGAAAGAAGTCGTCAAGGAAGTGCCTGTAGAGAAAATCGTAGAAAAAGAAGTTATTAAAGAAGTGCCTGTCGAGGTAGAGAAGATAGTTGAGAAAGAGGTAGTCAAGGAAGTCAAGGTAGAAGTGCCTGTAAAAGCAGTACCAAAGCCTAAGAAAGAAATAGCTCCAAGACTTACCCTTGACGAAGCGTACGCTTTACTCACCAAAGAGCAGAAGAAGTACTTTGACGGATTGAGAGAATACGCATTGACGAAGTATAAGTGCAAAGAGAAGAAATCTACTTACTTCGTAGTATACGGACAGACGACAACCAATCCGCTATTGAAGTTGACAGTAAAGAAAGACACTACGGTAGCACTCTTGAAGATGGAAGACGAGTACATGAAGGACTTGCGCCGTGACGCAACGGGCGACGGAACAAAGGTCAAAGTCAAAGAAACTGAAGTATTGGTAAGCGACGCTCAAGCATTTGAAACGGCAAAGAAGATGGTAGACTTAAGATACGATCAAATCGAGAGATACCAAGACTTGCTAAGAGAGCAACGCGCAATGAAGAAGTAAACGTATCTATGCCCATACGCTACAAAAAGGGAAGAATGCTAGTTTGCATACTTTCAGCCATTGATTAATAAGCGGTATCCCTATTACTGTTGCGCAGGAAATTAGCGCATTGAGTAGGGATATACTGCCTATTATCCACCCTAGTGAAACAAACCAAACTATTGAAGCAAATATTCGGTTGGGAATAAGAATTATCTTTTTGCCGAACGGCTTGTAGTTTAGATACGCTATCTTAAAACAATCTAATGCAAGCGGAAAACCAAGTACGGAAAATAATAAAAACGCGCCTATACCAACCCACAGCGTTGCTAAAAATATCCCGCCGAATATCTTCCAATAGAAATTACCAATCGCGCGAAATACCTTTTTTATAGCCCATATCATAGCTTTAGTATGCGCATAATATGGGAAAATACACCATAAAATATCACTATTAATTATATAAATCTTTGCAAATTGAGGCAAAAATTAAATTTCACAGGCAAATTATCATTATGATATTGCTTTAATTATATTATAATGTTATAATATGAAAAATGCAATCCAAGAAAATTACGCTATTGGAAACAAAATTATAAAGGAAATCAGTATGAAATATACTTTAGCTAACGATAATTTTAACGACTTTTATTGTTTTGAGGACAACGTTTTGAAGCCAAGGGCATATTTCGTTCCCTTCAAGAACATGGAGACTTGTCAGAAGTCTACGTATCTCAACGAGAGATATTCGTCAGACTTGTTGAAAGTTCTCAGCGGAGATTGGGATTTTGCTTTCTATGGCAAGATTAGCGACATGCCTCTTGAGTTGGACACCGACGAGATTAAGTTCGACAAGGTGAAAGTGCCGGGGTGTTGGCAATTCCAAGGCTACGAAAAGCCGTTTTATATCAATACTAGGTATCAGTTCGATCTCAATACCATGCCACTCGTGCCGGCGGACAAGGGGTATTACGGCAAGAATTACAATACCCAGAACGGCGAGAGCAAGGTCGAAGTTTTCAACAGCGTGGGAGTATATCGCAAGAAATTTTCGCTCAAAAAGAGCGCAAAGAATATTTTGACTTTTTTGGGCGTTAGTTCGTGCCTGCAACTTTACGTCAACGGTTTTTACGTAGGATACGCAGAGGGCAGTCACAATACCCACGAATTTAATATTACCCAATACCTTAACGAAGATGGCAACGACAACGAATTGGTAGTCTTGGTCTACAAGTGGTGTAACGGAACGTATCTTGAATGTCAGGACATGTTTAGGAACAACGGAATTTTCAGGGACGTATATATCACTTCTTTCAAAGGCTCGTACGTATGGGATTTTAAGTGCAAGAGCAGTAAAGTAGACGGCGTGAAATTCCATCTTGACGTTGACGTCGAAAGCGTCAAAGAGCAAGATGAAGAAGTCGTATGCAGTCTATATTCTGTCGCTTATACCCATCTGACGCTGCCGACGATATGCAGTGGGGAGCTCGCGGTGGGCGCCGGCTCGGTAACAAAAAGGGGG
>CAMWPK010000166.1 GCA_947176115.1 uncultured Clostridia bacterium | reverse complement strand
CGCGGTGAGAAAGGGCAACATTTTCGGGGTTCAGTTTCACCCCGAAAAGAGCGGGGATACGGGATTGAAATTACTATCTAATTTTAGCAAAATCAGATAGTAATTTGAGGTAATAAGTAATAGTGAAGAAGTAAGAAGTAATAGTGAAAAGTGAATAGGTAGTGTGATTTCTAGTGAATATCGTCATTTCGAGCGAAGTCGAGAAATCTAAAAAATAATAGGAGATACAATGATACTTTTTCCTGCGGTTGACGTATTGGACAATAGAGCCGTGAGATTATTATACGGCAAGAGAGAAGACGTAACAGTCTACGGTACGCCTGTTGATATGGCATTGAAGTGGCAGGACATGGGGGCGGAGTACCTTCATATCGTTGACCTCAACGGCGCGTTTGACGATTCGCTTGTCAACAGAGATACTCTAATAGATTTAATTAAGAACGTGTCTATTCCCGTGCAGATAGGCGGTGGAATAAAGACGTTGGACAAGATTAAGTTTTATCTTGAAGAAGTGGGAGCGAGCAGAGTTATAGTGGGTACTGCATGCGTTACCAATCCCAATTTAATGGACAAGGCTTGCTCCAAGTACGGCAAAAAAATAGCTTGCGGTATAGATGCAAAAGACGGTTTTGTAGCTATAAAAGGTTGGGTAGAAAAGAGCAACTTAACTCCTTTGCAAGTTGCGCTGGATATGAAAGAGCGCGGAGCGGATACCGTGATTTATACCGATATAAATCGCGACGGAGCGTTGTGCGGAGTCAACGTTGACGCTACGCAGAAACTATCCGAGCAAAGCGGTATGAATATTATTGCAAGCGGAGGTATGGCAACGCTTGACGACGTAAAGGCTGTCAAGGAAAAGAATATCCATGGCGCAATACTAGGCAGAGCTATATATACCGGATCTATTGATTTGAGCAAGGCGCTTGAAATATCAAAAGAATAACTAATACTAAAAGTTTAGGAGCAGAATTTGTTAAACAAGAGAATAATTCCCTGTCTTGACATCAACAAAGGCAGAGTAGTCAAGGGAGTGAATTTTGTCAACTTAATAGACGCAGGCGACCCAGTTGAAGTAGCCAAGGCTTACAATGCTATGCGCGCCGATGAGATAGTGTTCTTAGACATTACGGCTACGCACGAGGGGCGGGATACGCTCTACGACGTCATAGCAAGGTCGGCGGAGCAAGTCTTTATTCCATTGACGGTAGGCGGAGGCATCTCCACCGTGGAGCATTTTCGCGCGCTTCTAAATCTTGGCGCGGACAAGATTAGTATTAATTCGTCGGCTGTGCGCAATCCAAATCTTATCACTGACTCGGCGCTCAAATTCGGCAGACAGTGCGTAGTCGTCGCTATAGATGCAAAACGCAACGGCAAAGGTTCTTTTGACGTATATCTCAACGGCGGAAGAATAAATACGGGCATTGACGCTATTGAATGGGCAATCGAGGCAGAGAAAAAAGGCGCGGGCGAAATTCTCTTGACGTCTATGGACTGTGACGGAACAAAGGCGGGATACGACCTCGACTTGACGAGAAGGGTGTGCGAGGCTGTAAATATACCTGTCATTGCAAGCGGTGGCGCGGGAGCGATGAGCCACTTCAAAGACGTTCTTGACGACAGCGTAGGCGCTGACGCGGCATTAGCGGCTTCGCTCTTTCACTTTAAGGAGTTGGAGATAAAGACGCTAAAGGAATACCTCAAGAGCGAGGGCATACCTGTAAGAATGTAGCGCGTCGTTTCGACCGCAGTGGAGAAATCTCAACCGATTAGAAAACAATTATATAATTTAACGAACACGGAGAGGTATATGGAAAATATCAAATACAAATTCAACTCAGACGGACTTATATGCGCGATAGCGCAAGACGTTTACACGGGCGAAGTGCTCATGCAAGCGTATATGAACCAAGAGGCGATAGACAAGACTTTGGAGAGCGGTTACGCGCATTATTACAGTCGTTCAAGAAAGTGTCTATGGAAGAAAGGCGAAACGTCTGGACATCTTCAAAAGGTCAAGAAGGTACTTTATGACTGCGACTGCGATTGTCTGCTTTTACTTATAGAGCAGATAGGTTCGGCGTGTCATACGGGCAACAAGAGTTGTTTTTACCGTACGTTGAAAGAGTTCGAGTTCGTCCCCGATTACAAGGTAGTATTTGAGGATGTAGCCACGATAAGAAAGCGTAAAGAAAAGCCTGTCGAGGGGTCGTACACCAATTATCTCTTTGACAAAGGCGTTGAGAAGATATGCAAAAAGGTGGGCGAAGAGGCTACTGAAACCGTAATCTCCGCAGTTGCGGGCAAGAAAGGCGAACTTGTAGGAGAGCTGTCCGACTTGCTCTATCACTCGCTGGTGCTTATCGAGGCTAGCGGAATAACAATTCAGGACGTCTTTCAAGAGGTAATGGCAAGAAAGGGCAAAGCGCCCAATCCCAAGTACGCCGAAGATAAGATAGAAACCAATACCGACAAGATTAAAAAAGAAAAATAACCGACAAATATATATTGCAAATTACTTAATAATGTGATAAAATATATAGAAATTATACTTACGCAAAGGAGTTTTTATGGGAAAGAGAACGTTGTTATCATTCAGTCCGCAAATCAAAGTTATTGACGCCACGTTGAGAGACGGAGGACTTGTCAATAGTTTTTATTTTGAAGACGAGTTTGTCAAGAAGTTGTACCAAACTAATATTCAAGCGGGAATAGATTATATGGAGTTCGGCTATAAGGCTTCGAGCGCGATTTTTGACAAGAGCAAATTTGGCAAATGGAAATTTTGCGAAGAGAAAGA
>CAMWPK010000165.1 GCA_947176115.1 uncultured Clostridia bacterium | reverse complement strand
ATTGACAAGAACTTTATTCCTACGGCTACGATTGCCTTGAAGGCAAACAACAAGACGTACGAATTTGGTAGAAAGTTGACAAGCGAATCTTCCGACTATGATAAGAAAAGAATCGTCAATACTTCGACTTACGACGACGATGGCAACGAAACTATCGGTCAATGGACGGAATACTCTTTCTATATCTACGCTGAAGAAGACATCGAAGATACGACCGCTACCCTTACCGTAAGCCTTGGCTTTAAGAACAAGAATTATTACTTGACGGGTTACGTATTCGTAGACAACTTCTCCGTAGAAGAAATCGACGCAGAAAACTTTATAGCCCGCAAAGACGTATATAGAGAAGCTGAGAACGGCAAATACTACTCTGTAGACAATAAAGGCGAAGAGTTTGTCGAAATCACCGAAACTACTCCTGCTCCGGAAGGCTACACTCTTTACAACAAGTTGACGGACAGCGAAGTTGCTAAAGACGACAATGACAACAACAGCATTCTTGCTAATGAAGCAGACGTAGCCAACAACTTCCGTATCGTATTCACGGCTGAGGACTCTACAGCTGAACCTCCTGTTGACGATGACCCAACTCCTACAGATAATAAAAATCCTCTTATGTGGTTGTATATCTCACTTGGAGCAGTCAGCGGTATAATAGTTGTTATAGTAGTGATTGTAGTTATTAAAAAACTCATTCCTAAGAAAAAGAAGAAACTTATCAAGAATAGTAAAAACAAAAAGACCTCTTCAAGCGCTAGCAAGAGAGATCAATTCGGTAAGTAATAAAAGAGCGGACGGCGAAAGCCGTCCGTTGTTTTATTAGCGAAATAACCTATCTCGGTATAAAAATCTTCTGACCTATAAATACTCTATCTAGTCCGTTCAAGTCTTTTATTCTTTGCAAATTAGCGCTAAATTTCCTCGCAATACTATCCAACGTATCAAAAGGCTGAACAGTATAATATTCGCCTTGATTTTCCTCTACGACAAGTCGCATACCTACGAATATATCTGAATTGAGATTGTTGAGATTCTTTATCGCTAAAGGAGTAGTATGATACTTCTCCGCTAAGCTGTCAAGTGTAGTACTATTATCTACTCTAATCATTGCTTTTTTCATATTTTACTCCTTGTTCTTTAATAGGTAGAGATTTCTCCACTGCGGTCGAAATGACATTAAAAAGATATTTCGACTTTGCTTAATACATTCTATTTCGCAAATGCCGTCAATATTATATTGTATGAGAAAAATATTCAAAGCGTTTGCAACAGTGACGGTAATTTCGGCAATTACGAGAGGACTATCATTCGTATTCAAAATATATCTATCAAGAAAATTGGGCGCAGAAATATTGGGACTGTATCAGATTTGCGCCTCCGTATTTATGCTTTTTGCATGCATATGTACTTCGGGTCTGCCAGTCACACTGTCTAGAATAACCGCTGAAAGCGACACTGTCGGGGACAACAAACGCCAATTCGGAGCATTGACAACGTGCTTGTTTGCAGGAGTATTGATTACTCTCGTAATGATTTCGGCTATATTAATATTCCCGCAAATACTCGACTTGATTTTCAAAGACGAAAGATGCAGAAAGCTATTTTTGATTATGCTTCCGATGCTACTTACCGCCTGCCTTTACGCAATATTGCGAGGTTGGTTCTGGGGCAAAAAATACTTTGGCATATACTCAATAAGCGAGCTTGCCGATGAGATATTAAAAATAATCTTTGCTATACTCTTCCTTGAGGGAGGTATACTTGCCATACAAAAGGAATACGCCTACGCTTTGGCTATGCTTGCCGGCGATATAATCGTAGTAGTAATAATTATAATAATGTACGTCGCAAAAAAAGGCAAACTCGCAAAGCCTACGCTTGGCAAAGAAATTGCCAAAAGCGCAACTCCATTGACGGTAACTAGAATTGTAGGCTCGCTTATGTCTACTTTTATGTCATTGATTTTGCCCTCGCTTCTCGTAACCAAACTTGGAATGACCCAAAGCATGGCAACTGCCGACTTTGGACGCGCAAGCGGAATGGTTATGCCTCTTATATTTACGCCTACGTCAATTATCGGTTCTTTGAGCGTCGTTCTTATCCCTGAGATTGCGTCCGTGAAAGCCGGAAAGGGCGTCAAATCTCTCTCAGGGAGCCTCGGTAACGCAATACTATTCGGCTGTCTAGTATCTTGCGTATTTTTCACTTTGTTTTCCGGCGCCGGCAACCAACTTGGCGACCTTCTATACAAAGACCCGTTGAGCGGAGAGTATCTGGCATTTGCCTCTATCATAATGATACCTATGTGTCTGAACAACCTCGTAGTATCCATGCTCAACTCTATGGGCAAAGAATTCAACACTTTTATTTCCCACGTAATCGGCTGTATAGTATTGATAATTATCCTTTTGACTACTCCTACTCTACTTGGAGTAAAAGCCTACTTTGCGTCTTTGGGAGCAATGCACTTAACTGCGCTTGTTATCAATCTGATTGTATTAAATAAGAATGTCAAAATACCGTCCAAAGTTGCGTTGAAAAGCGGTATATGCATTATCTTCTCATTGGGAGTTGCGATAGTATGCAAACTCGCGTCAAGCGCGCTGGTCGGTAGCAGTCAAATAGTCGTAATTATTACGATCTTCATAATCTCCGCAGTAGCATTTGTTCCATTTGCCATATTAAGCAAAATGGTCAAGGTCAACTTCAAGAAATTTACCCTAAGAAATAAGACGACTTTTCTATAAGATAATCACGATAACTTTATAGAAAGACTAATGATTGACTAAAATGCTCTAATAGTTTATTATATACATATGATAAATATAA
>CAMWPK010000164.1 GCA_947176115.1 uncultured Clostridia bacterium | reverse complement strand
CTTCTAGGTCAAGTTCTTTCTTGTCCTTTAGCGCCCAAATATCAATTCCGTCGTCCGTCTTTCTTGGAATTACGTGCAAATGCAAATGGAATACTGACTGCTGAGCGCTCTCTCCGCTTGCATTGAGAACGTTGACGCCCTCAAATCCGCAATCCTCTACAAAGTGACGCGATATTTTTTGCGCCGTAGCGATAGTAGCTTTGAGATACTCTTCGTCGCAATCTAGAATATTTGTGCAATGCTTCTTAGGTATTACCAAAGTATGCCCGTAGCTGTCGCAAGCAATATCTAAAAACGCGTACGTCTTATCGTCCTCATATATTTTGTAAGAGGGGATTTCTCCCTTTATAATTTTGCAAAAAATACAGTCCATAATACTCTCTCCTTTGGGTAAATTCATACCGTTTTGTCCATATTTTATAATATCTTGCAATAGGCTATGCCGTCTTGCGCTTTTTCGACTTTCACATCGTACAAACAATCGCTCTGTCCGCCTTGAGTATAGCACTTGATATACTGCTCAGAATAACCGCACATATAACCTTGCTCCATATCTTCAGTGAGAAGTTGCAACGTCTTGCCGACAAAACTCTCTACGTACTCTTGGCGTTTTTTCTCCGCCACTTTTATCGCCATGCTTACTCTGTCCTTGACTACGCTTTGGGGCAACAACTTGTACCTAGTTGCGTTTGTACCCTCTCTCGGCGAATAGCCGAATACGTGCATTTGCGCAAAGCCTACTTCTTCTATAAACTTTAAGGTGGTTGCAAAGCTCTCCTCGTCTTCTGTAGGAAAACCGCAAATGAGGTCCGTAGTGATAGCGCAGTCAGGAAAGTATTTGCGAATGAGATTTACTTTTTCAAGATACTCGGCTGTCGTATAGTGTCTATTCATTTTCTTAAGTACGCCGTCTTCTCCACTCTGCAAAGAAAGGTGGAATTGCGGACAAAATTTCTTAAGTTGTTTAAGCGCAACAAGCAACTTTTCGTCAATGACGTTTACTTCCAAAGAGCCAAGGCGGATTCTGCAATCTATATCGCTTAAAGCGCATATAAGCGTAGCTAAATCGCAACCTATGTTCTTTCCATATGACGAAATATCAATGCCTGTAATAGTTATTTCCTTACTCTTATTCTCCAAATTTTTGCACTCTTCGACTACGCTCTCGACGCTCCTTGAACGGCTTCTGCCTCTGACGTACGGAATAAGACAGTATGAGCAATAATTGTCGCAACCGTCCTGAATTTTGACGTACGCTCTGGTACGCACTACTTCTGCTGAAAAGTCATCCTCATATTCTCTTGGAAGCGCTTCAACCAAAACTCCGCTCTCCTGTAGCATATCCGCCAACTTGCCCTTTCGAGCATTGCCTATTACAAAAGTCACGTTGTCTTTTGTCGAAAACTGTTGGGGATTATTTTGCGACGCGCAACCGCATACGACGACCTTAGCGTTGGGGTTGAGTTTTAGGCATCTGCTCACGCATTGACGGGACTTGCGCTCCGCCTCGTTGGTGACTGCGCAAGTGTTGAGTACGTATAAATCGGCGTATACCAAATCTTCGCTCACCTCGTACCCTCTTTCTTTGAGCGTCCTTAGCAAGCTATCGCATTCGTATTTATTAACTTTACATCCCAAATTGTATACAACTATCTTCATAATATAACGCCGTATTTATCCTGCAATCAGCCTTGTAAATCTCCCATTTCGTACATAATTATCGCCGAGGCGATTATCGACGCGGTTTCGCATCTTAAGATGCGTTTTCCAAGCGAAACAACCTGCCCTCTTCTTGCTACGATTTGCTCAACTTCCTCAGGTGCAAAACCGCCCTCGCTACCAATTATCAAAGCTATTTTTTTGCCTTTTTCCAGACCTTTAACGTTGGATATTTTGCCAATTTCCGCATGCTCGTAAGGAAGTATTACGGTATCGTATTCCTCAAGATTTGCCAGCAAACCGTCAAAGTCCAAAAGTTCGCCCACCTGCGCTCGTCTTGCCCTACCGCATTGCTTACACGCCTCTAAGGCTATTCGATTAGCTCTTTGAAAATTGAACTTACTTTCATTGACGTATTTTGACAAAAACGGAACTATTTTTTCAACTCCCAACTCCACGCACTTTTGCGTAATTAAATCCAATTTATCGCCTTTTGGCAAGGCTTGAAAGAGCGAAACGCTTGCAGGCGCTTTGCACTCGTTGTCAAGGATTTTCTCCACTTCAACTTTAGCGTAGTCCTTGCCCATTTCTCGGATAACGCAATAGTAGTCCTTGCCATCGTCAAGGTTGACTATAATTTGATAGCCGACTTTGTGTCGCAAAACCTTGCTCATATGTAAGTATTCTTCGCCGTCTACTATTATAAATCTGCCGTCATAATTCTCGGCGTCTGTAAAAAATCGTTTGATTTCCATTTCTTTACCTATTCTGATGACTTAACTTAAACGCTACCCACTCGCCCATATTTACGCGCTCTACTATCTCATATCCTTCATTGATAAATGCGCTTTTGACGTCGTCTTCTCTCTTGAGAATTATGCCGGATATTATTACTACGCCGTCATTTTTCAGATAATCTCCAAGCGTAGCCGACAAAGTGATAAGCACGTCTGCCGTGATATTGGCAAGAACTATATCGAACTTACCCATCGTCTTATCAAGAAGATTGGCATTGTCAACTTTGAGCTTGTCCGACAAGCCGTTGAGAGAAGCGTTGTCTTTTGCGGACTTGACGGCATTGTCGTCGATATCGTACGCTTCGACAAACTTTGCGCCGAGTTTTGCCGACGCAAGCGCCAAAATTCCGCTTCCCGTGCCTATATCTATTACGCTCTTACCCTCGACGCCCAAAGCCTGCAAAAGTTGAAGACACATC
>CAMWPK010000163.1 GCA_947176115.1 uncultured Clostridia bacterium | reverse complement strand
AAGTAAGCGAGGTCAAGATAAACCACTCATTCGGAGCGTATATCGACAAAGAGTACGTGCCTGACGAAGATATGCGTCTGCGTCTGTATCGCAAGGCTTTGGACTTGACGGGGCAGGAAGAACTTGACAAACTCAAAAGGGGCGTAGAGGAGAGCTACGGCGCAATGCCTGCGTGCTGTAATTATCTCTTTGAATTGGGGCTTATACGAAATCTTGCCAAGAATATCGGCGTAAAGCAAATAGATATTTCTCAAAAAACAGCCTTTATGACTTTCTCGGACGGCGAGTGTTTTAAGGATAAGGACATAATGCTAGCCGTGCAAGATATGGCAGGAGAAGTAAATTTGACGTACGAAGAGCAACCGAAATTGCAATTTGAGTGTAAATTCCGCCCTATTGACGAAAAACTTACGCAATTCAAAAAATTTTTGTTCAAATGTGGGAAAAGTTTTTGATAATAAGTTTACAAGCCAGTAATGTTTGTGTATAATAAAATATGCGTAATATTTTAATAATATAATAATACACCTAATAAAGGAGTAGTATATGAAGAAGAAAATTGTTGCATTGATTCTCATGCTGGCGCTTGTATCGACGTTTTTCGTCGGTTGTTCGCTTTTTGAGACGGATGCCAACAGAGACTATCATCAAGTTGTCGCTAACGTAAGCTATACGACAAAGGATAGCGGAACTTTGACGGCAGTAGTGTATAAGGGAGAAGTAAAAACTCGAGTAAATTACTATGGCGCATACTATCTTCAATACATGACGGTAGACCAATTGGTAGAGTATTGCTTCAACGACGTTTCAAGACAGAAATTGTTGCTCTTGTATGCTCAAGAGTATTTGTATCTCAACAAACTTATTCCCGACGGCTTTGGCTTCGATAGCCTTGGCGCTTGGAATTCTTTCAAGAATAATAGCAAAAACAGTCTTGTCGATGCATACGCAAAATTCTTGACGGTTGACGAGATGAGATATTGCATTGAGGCGGTCAATAAGCAGTTTGACGAGAGCTGGCAAGAATTCATTGAAGAGAGAGAAGAAGAGTCTGCTAAGAACGATTCTACTTCCGACGACGACTCAGACGACGAGGACGAAGACGAGATAGATAAGGACGAGCTCTTGTCCGCCCGTGACCAAAAGGACAGAACGTCTGACGAGGATGAAGACGACGAATACGTACTCAACGAGTCTATCAAGACCCAACAAGACGTCGTTAAATACTTCGCCGACTTGTATGACTTGACTTTGGACGAGTCGAAAATCTCCAACGCATACTTCTTTAACTACGTCAATTCTTTGATTAGAAAGGAAAACAATGACAAACAAAAAATTATGAGATCAGCTTTGAATGAGTTGAAGAAAAACATCGAAGACCAATTTATGGACTACGATTATTTCCTTGTTCAACAAATGCAATCTCAAATTATATCTAAGTATACCAACCACGTTGGCACGTTGGAAAGAGTAATTGCTCAAGTAAACGAAGACTTCGAAAGCAGATACAAGACACTTGTTGCCGACGCTATATCAAGCTATAATGACACTGACAATTCGGCATATAATACGGCAGTAGGCGAAAAGACTTTTGCTTACGCTACTCCTAGCAAAGATTATTTGCAAGTAAAGAGCATTTTGCTTTCTTTCTCAGACGCTCAGAAGAGCGCAATCACGGCTCTTGCTTCCCTTAGTTCTTCAAATGAAGATATCGCTAAGAAAATTCGCAACGCTTATGCTACGGGAGTAGTACCGGACGGTTACGACGATCTTTCTCTCGACGTGTATGCCAACCTTGGAATAAAAGTCAACGTGAGCAATCCTGATTACGACGCTGAAGAAGATAAACTCACGGACGCATATACCGACGCTTCGATTGAGGGTAAGGATGACGTGTACGCTAATCCGGCAGTTGACTATTTGACGGTAATTATTGCAATGGCCAACGATATTCAAGCAAAGGTCAACAAAGCGCTCGATTGGGCAAAGGCAAATAATTTGAGCGAAGTTGAACAATATCTAGTTAAACAGCATGCTTCTCAAGAAGCGTTCAATGATTGGATAAATCTCGTCAACGACGATGGCGGTATGGTTTCTAGCGACGTGTATGCCGTCACACCTGATGGCGAAAGCACTTCTTACGTTGAGGAGTACACGGTGCTTGCAAGAGCATTGACAAGCGCAGGCGTCGGCTCTATGGCAGTCAAAGATTACAAAAAGGACGATACGCTTAAGTCTGGAACTGCTTCCTATGAAGGTACGACTGAAATTCTCAAGGGCGCAAACGGCGCATATACGATTTACAAAGAGGAAATGACTTCTTCAGTAGGCGAATTTGAGAAAGAACTCAGCGCAGAAGTTTACACCTTAGTTACGGAAAACGGTGCAGAAATGTCCTTTATCGTCAATGAATACGGTATTCATATCGTCATGGTAGCTAGTCTACCTGTAGACGAGAAATTGGGTACGTTGAGCACACAGACCGCGCAAGACCCTGAGAATAAAGACGAAGAAAAGACCTTCTACGTAAAGAATGAAGATTATCTTTATGAGTATTCTGTGAAGATTGAGTACGTAAAGGACGAGGACGAAGACGGCAACGAAATCGTAACTGACGAAATCGAAAACATCACAGTTGAGAAGAAGTCAATCAAAGAGTATCTTGAAGAGTTGTTGAGCGAAGAGCTTAGCACCAACGTTACCAGATTGCAACAACTCAATTTGTTTGGCAACGAAACTTATATCTCCAAAGTTGACAAGGTATATAAGCAGATTGTCAAAGAATTTAATGATTCGATAAGCGGTTAACAACCAAATGCAATCAATTAAAGGACGCAATTTATTGCGTCCTTTATTATTGAGAGAAGTAACAAAATTCTTGCATAAGATATATTATAT
>CAMWPK010000162.1 GCA_947176115.1 uncultured Clostridia bacterium | reverse complement strand
AGGATAGACTTAGGAGAATGCAATTTTACTTGTAAAATCGCGAAGCGTCTAAACAGCGGAATTTGTGTTGGATTGCGTTTGGCGTGAGGTCAAGGCGTACTGGATGTACGTTGACTGAGCGACGGGCGGAAGCCGACCAAAGTACGCGTTAAGATGTATTCAACTAAGCGTATCATCGGATGGAGGCTAAAATGGGATTCTTAAAAAATCAATTTAGAAAAGTAATTCAATGGGAGAGCGATAACGTCAACGACATTATCTACAAGTACCCTTTGGAGAGAAAAGAAGAGATAATGCGCAAGTCTACTCTTGTTGTTAGAGAGGGACAAAAGGCTCTCTTTATTCAAGAGGGTAAACTTGCAGACGTCTTCGGTCCTGGCACTTATCAACTCAACGATATTCGCAACTTCCCGTTGTTGACGCAGTTATATAATTGGAAATACCTTTGGGAAAGTCCGTACACGGGCGACGTATACTTTATATCCACCAAGCAATTCTTGAATATGAAGTGGGGTACGTCCAATCCTGTAATGATGCGCGACAAAGACTACGGAGTAGTGAGAGTTAGGGGCTTCGGCGTATACTCTTTTGCCGTAGGTACGCCTACGAATGCTTTGAGAGAACTTATTGGTTCTATGAGTAGTTTTACCGTACGCAACGTCGATGAATATTTTAAGAAAATTATCACTTCTACGCTTTCCAACGTAATCGCAGAGTCCAAAATTCCTGCGCTTGACCTTGCTATGCACTATGACGATTTGGCGCAAATGGCAAAAGAAAAACTCGCTGACGAGTTTGAAAAGATTGGTATTGAGATTAAGGCTCTCGTAATCGAGAACTTGTCCTTGCCCGAAGACGTGGAAAAGATGCTTGACAAGCGCACCAACGTCGGCGTAATGAAAGGAGCTATGAGAGAATATACTCAAATGCAGAGCGTAGAAGCTATGCAAAGCGCCGCAGAAAATCCATCAGGTATGGGCGGTATGGGCGTAGGTATGGGCGCAGGCGTAACTATGGGCAGAATGTTTGCCGATACAATGTCTACGGTATCCAACTCAATAGAAGAGCCTCAAGTTGAAGAGAAAGTACTCTATGACGATAGCGTAGAATGTCCTAATTGCCACGCAATGGTTGCTAAAATGAGCAAGTTCTGTCCTGAGTGCGGAAGCAATATGACCCCGCCTAAAAAACTCTGCCCAAGTTGCGGAGCAGAAGTAGGCGCCAAGTCCAAGTTCTGTCCCGAGTGCGGAGCCAGAGTGGACGAAGTTAAGTGCAAAGAGTGCGGAAGGGTGTTGAAACCCAACCAAAAGTTCTGTCCTGATTGCGGAACTCCACAAAAATAGTAACTGAAGTAACTGATATAAATATTAACAATTATAAGGGTAAACATGGAAGATAACATAGCACAGGAGAGGGCAAGTTCGGTCGGCGGACAGATATACAAATGCCCTAGTTGCGGTAACTTTTTGCGCTACGATCCTCAAAGCAAAAAGATGAAGTGCGATTACTGCAATACTACGATTGACACACAAGAAGTAGGTCTGGCGGAGGAATTGCCGTACAATGACGGCGTTGAGCAAGGTTTTGTAAAGTGGGGCGGAGTGAAGAGCGTCAAGTGTAAGTCTTGTGGCGCAGTGTCACTATTGCCTGATTATGAAACGGTGTCCAACTGTCCGTTCTGCAACGCTCATAATATAGTAGACGTTGATGAGATAGAAGGACTTCAACCCAACGGTATTTTGCCTTTCAACATATCTAAAGAGCACGTGCCTACAATATATGAGAAATGGCTCAAGAGCAAGACCCTTGCGCCTAATAAACTCAAAAAGGAAGCTAAGCGTCAACCTGCTAGGGGAGTATATATTCCGCTATTTACTTTTGACGCGTTTGCAGAATGTGATTATACGATAAGATACGGTCAGCATTATACGGTTACCGTCGGTTCAGGTAAGAATAGACATACCGAAACGAGAACAAGATGGTACGTCGCAAGCGGTTATATCGAAGACTTTTTCAATGACGTGCAAGTAGAAGCAAGCAAGTCTATTACGCAAAAGAACCTCAGGAAATTGGGCGGATTTGATACAGACAACTCTTTAGAGTATCACAATCAATTTATCAGCGGTTACAGCGCCGAGCGCTACGACAAGAGTTTGGACGAGAGTTGGGGCGATGCAAAAGAACTTATCAAAGCATCTTTGCGCCAACAAATCATATCAAGATACAACGCCGACGTAGTAGATTACGTCAATATGGGATGCGCGTATAAGAATAAAACCTATAAGTACGTTCTTGTTCCCGTATGGATATTCAATTATCTTTATCACAAAAAGTCTTTTGAATGTATCATCAACGGCAGGTCCGGAAGAGTAGTCGGCAAATATCCCAAGTCCTTTATCAAAATCGGCAGTATCGTTTTGTCTTGTCTTGCAGTTGCGGGCGTGTTGATATGGCTTTTTGTCAAATATTTAGGTTAAAACGATAGCCAACTAGGCAATAATATTATATAATCAATAAGAAAAAACTTTTGGAGGCATAATTATGGCAATAACTAAGGATATGCTCATTGCAGAAGCATTGCAACAAAACAACAGCGAAGCTATCGCAGAAACTCTTTTGAGTATCGGTATGCACTGTTTTGGATGCGCAATGGCAAGAGGCGAAACTATCGAAGAGGCCGCTATGGTACACGGAGTGGACGTGGACGAGCTAGTTAAAAAACTCAACGAAGTCGCCGGCAACTAAAGCCTTAAGTAGAAAATTCTCTGCTTAATAATTTTTCACACAAAAAACACGCAAAAAATGCGTGTTTTTAATTTTACCCTTAAAATGTCTATTATTTAGAAAATGTCTTTGTAATTTCCAAAAAAAGTATACTTTTCTTGTAATCGCCCGAAAAGGCGTTTTTTCTCA
>CAMWPK010000161.1 GCA_947176115.1 uncultured Clostridia bacterium | reverse complement strand
GTTGGAGATTGCTCCAATTCCTGCGCTAAACAACGCTCCGCCGGCAAGGCACATGATTACGTTGAGGAAAGTAGCATTGAGCGGAGCCATCATCGGTATCATTGTAAAGAGCAACATACATACGGCAAGAGAGCCTAATATTGAAAGCCATAATTTTTGTTTTGCTACCACGCTTAAAAGCAAATCTATCGATACGAATATCGCCATAATGAATAACTTGGAGAACATGCAAGCCATTATTCCACCCGCGCCTGCCTCTCCCGCATCGAAAGAAAGCCCTGCGATAGCTCCGCCGAGCATTGCTCCTACAAAAAAAGCAAGAAGCATTATCGCTCCTCCCACGAAGCACGTCAGCGTCTTGGAGAAAACGTAATCAATTCTCTTTGAACGAACGGTAAATATGTTCTTTGCATATCCGCTTCTAAAGTCGTCTGCGACGAATATACATACTAAAACCGTAACCAAGAAAAACAATAAATTGATATTGCACATACTCGTCATATCCATAGACATTTGCGATCCGCTTATTGAACCTATAGCTTGCCATACGTTGGTAAAAGTTTCGCCTGCGGTTTCCGCTCCCGTTTCAGGATCCACTGCCGAACTACTCATCATAGTCGTCATTACCAAAATGAGTATCGGCAAAACCAAACATACTCCTGCCATTATAAACACCAAAGGCATTGTAAACATTCTTCTAAAGTCTACTCTAAGCATACTTTTTAATCTCTTATCAAAGCCTTGTTTCTCAAACGTAATATCCATTTTAACGTACCTCCTTCATCAAATCGATGTAATATTCTTCCAGACTGATTTTGTCGGTTTTTATCTCGCTTATCACAATACCTTGGGTATATAGATACTCGACGATCTCCTCTGGAGTTTGCGCGTCGTATACCCTGATATATTCGTTCTCTTGCGTAACCTTACCGTACCTATTATCGAGCAATGACTTTGTTTTTTGCATATCAGGAGTTTGAAGCGCAACGTACGTCGGACAATCTGCCTCAAGCTCTTCTGCCGTCATTTGTTTTATCATTTTTCCGCCTTTAACTATTCCGTAATGCGTAGCAATTTTTTCGAGTTCCCCCAATATATGCGACGACACAAGCACACTGCAATCGTATTGTTTTGCTATGTCCACTAGCACCTCTCGCATTATTCTCATTCCGTCGGCGTCAAGTCCATTGATAGGCTCATCTAACACTAGCAAACGAGGATTACCCAGCAAAGCCATCGCAATACCTATTCTTTGCTTCATACCCAAGGAACAATTTTTGAATTTATTGGAAGCTGAGCCTTCCATTCTCACTACTTTTAGGACTTTCTTCACTTCTTCTTGCGCATTTGGTATGCTCAAATTTGTGGCTTGTAGCATCATATTATTCCACACGCTATAGTTGGGAAAGCATCCCGGAGCTTCGATTAGTACGCCTATCCTCGCTCTTACGTCAACGTCTTTATAATCCCGCCCGAAGAGTTTTATTTCTCCTCCGCTTGGCTTTAGAAGACCGCATATAATTTTTTCGGTCGTAGACTTTCCGCTACCGTTCTCGCCTATAAAGCCGTATATCGCTCCTATCGGCACAGTCATATTCAATCCGGCAAGCGCCTGCTTTTGACGAAAATTCTTTGTCAAATTTGTAATCTCTATTGCATTCATTTTCTACCCTCCTATTTAATACACGTCGCGCTTTGATAATATCCACGAGCCTGCGACGTTGTAAATAACTGCCCATACCACCGATACAACAAGACAAATCAACAATGTCAACGCGTTACTTGAAAGACAAGCGTATACCGACGAACCGTACAAAAAGATATTGAGAACAGGCGAATTGCCTACTAAAGACGCTACTCCTATGATAATTATGCCTGTACCCAAGAAAAAGCACAACGCTATAGAAATACCAAAACGTTTTCTAAAAATTACGTTGAGAAAGGTATATAAACTTGCCCACCCAATACTCATTATCATCTTGCCGATTATTGCGCAGATAAGCGAGCCGACGTTGACTTGGAAAGATAGACCTGAAAACAATCCCGATGCTATTGAGCCAATTAAATATGTTACGCACATACATGTCATTGAGAAAGCGCCTAATATAGATTTCGACATCATATAGTCCTGCTTTTTTGCGTGCGTAGTAAATAATTGCTTTACGTAACCGCTCTTATAATCGTGTCCGATAAATATCGATACCATTATTCCGCCGAAAATAAATACCATGTTCATGTTAGCGTATTCGCCAATATTGCCGACAACATACATAGGTCTTTCCGAAGCAACAATTTGCCATGCAGTGGTAAACATCTGTGATGTATTATTGTCTTGCCCATTGCCGTTGCCCATTGAAACCAATGCGGGTATCAAAGCCGAAACTATAAGAAATATATAAAGCATAGGCGTATGAAAAAGTCTATAGAAGTCAACTCCCAACATTCCTTTTAATCTTTGAAAAAAACTCGGCGATTGGAATTGCAGTCTTTGCGTATTTTGCATTTTACTCTTCCTCCTTTTTTGACATCAACTCGATATAATACTCTTCAAGACCTATCTTATTCTTCTTGATTTCGCTTACCGTATGCGAGTTTTGCAATAGAAACTCTACTATCTCTAGCGTATCCTCCACGTCGTATATCTTGAGATACTCATCCTCTTGCTTGACGAGCGCGTACTTTTGTGATAGCAAGTTTTTAGCTCCTTGCATATCCTTAGTCTTAAGAGATACCAAAACTCTTGCTCTGCTCTCCATATCTCTTGCCGACAATTCCTGTATCATTTTGCCTTGACGAATTATTCCGTAATGCGTAGCAATTTTTTCGAGTTCTCCAAGAATATGCGAAGAAATCAGTACGGTACAGTTATAGTTTTGCGTAATGTCCAAAAGGATTTCACGCATTATCCTCATACCGTCGG
>CAMWPK010000160.1 GCA_947176115.1 uncultured Clostridia bacterium | reverse complement strand
GTACTCCAACCGTATAGTTCGCCTAAAAGACGGCTTAGTGGTAGACGACACCAATCCGTTCTCGTCAGAAAATGAAAAGAACGAGCAGGAGCAGGAAGAGAACGTCCAAGAAAGTTTGACGACTGACGAGGCTAGTGACGAAACAATTCAACCTCAAGTTGAGCAAAAGCCCGACGAAGCAGTCTTGGAGAGCGATACGCAAGACGTAGAGGGCAAGAAGAAAAAGAAAGTAAAGATTGCTAAGATAGATTTCTCTAAACACAAGGCTAAAAAACAGCGCAAGAATTTGCTTAAAAAGACGTCGATGTCTTTTGCTTCGGCAATCAAATTGTCTTTCACCAACCTTATGACAAAGAAAGGCAGAACTTTTATGACGGCGTTTGCAGGTTCGATAGGTATCATTGGCGTGGCTTTGGTACTTGCTATTTCCAACGGCTTTTCGGCGTATATTAACAATATGCAAAAGACTATGCTTTCGGGTTATCCGATTACGATAGCTTCAAGTTCTACTAGCATTGAAAGCATGATGAGCATGTATATGTCAATGATGAATTCAGGCAAAGATAAATATCCTGTGGACGAGAAAGTATATTCCAACAACTTGTTAAGTTCGATTGGAGATATGATTCACGAGAATGATTTGAGCGAAGATTATATTGCGTACGTTAACGAAAAGAAGGAGCAGTGGCAAGAAAAGGGTCTTGTAGACAGCGTGTACTTTAATTACGGTTACAGTTTTTCTGTAATTAACTCAAAAAACAACGACGTAGGAAAGATGTCTTTTACGGATATTCAAAATATCAAGACGGTAAATTGGCAAGAACTTGTGGGAGATAGGAACTACATCGAGAGCAATTACGACGTAATCGGCGGTACGTATCCCGATTCGCCTACCGACCTTGTACTCATAGTAGATAATACCAATTCCATATTATCTACCTATCTTGAGGGTATGGGCTTTAGTTCCGCGTTGGCAGGCACGTACGTTTCTGATAAAAGTTTTACGGATATTTTGGGCGACGGCAAGAGAAAAGAACCTATTTCTTTCCTTATCCCCAACGCCAAGGCGCAGTACGTAAAGGGCGCTGTCAATGAAGATACCAACAACGAATACTTTACAGAGAGATCCGGTAAGGCTATCAGAGATATGTACGACAACGGAGATACCAACGTTCATAAAGCTCAGATAGTGGGTATCCTTCGTCCAAAAGAGGGCAAGGACTATTCGCCTGTGCAACCGGGCGTTGCGTATACGCAAGAGCTTACCGCGCTAATGAGAGAAGAAGCCAAAGATAGCGAGATAGCAACCGCGCAAAAAGAATGGGATTACAATCCGCTCACAGGCGCAATATACGATTCCAACTCCGGCATGAGCGATATTATGAACTCTCTAATCGGCGGAGCTACTACCGTTATGACGGAAAGGGTGGTTTCGCAAATGATAGGCGTATGTCCGACACCAAGTTCGATTAGTATATACGCAAGCGATTTTGACAACAAAGACATCGTGCTCAAAGACCTTGACGCATGGAATGATACGCATGAAAAGAAAGAGCAAGTCAAGTATACTGACAGCGCCGCTATAATGATAACAATGATAAGTCAAATGATCAAGATTATCACCATTGCGTTGGTATGTTTCTCGTCAGTATCGCTCGTCGTATCTTCGATAATGATAGGTATCATAACCTACGTGTCTGTCGTAGAGCGTACCAAAGAGATTGGTATATTGCGTTCGCTCGGCGCAAGAAAGAGGGACGTATCCAATATCTTCAACGCCGAAACCTTTATTATAGGCTTGGCTGCGGGCGTGATAGGCGTGCTTGTGACCTATCTGTTGAGTATCCCTATCAACTTGGTTATCGAGCATCTTCTAGATTCTATGATCACCAATATATGTATGCTACATCCTCTGCATGCGTTGTTGATGGTAGGTCTTAGCATAATATTGACGCTTATCGCAGGTATCGTTCCGTCAAGAGCGGCGGCAAAGAAAGATCCGGTAATCGCATTGAGGACTGATTGATAATGATTTATGTATTTAATAAAATGTCCAAAAAGTCACGCAGATGCGTGACTTTTTGCTATAAAAATAGACATAATCTAAATTGTTTTATAATAAGCCACTTCGAATTGCTATGGAATCTTAAAAATGTATGCTATAATAAACTCACATATTAAATAAGGTATCGCTATGGACTATATAAAATCTCCGCTTAATTATACAGGAAACAAGTATAGAATATTATCGCAAATTCAGTCATATTTTCCGTCAAAAATCAAAGTGATGGTTGATTTGTTTTGTGGAGGAGCAACAGTTGGATTAAATACGGAATGCGAGCAGACAATCTTTATTGATAATGATCCACATGTAATTGGACTGCTTAAATTTTTATCTCAAAGTCAGTTTTCATCTCTACTAGGAAAATTAGAAAAGATAATATTAGAATTTAACCTTTCTTATTCTTCAAAATATGGATATGCTTTTTATAAACAATATCTAGAAAACGATAATCCTAATAATGGCTTGAAACAATATAATAGTAAAGGATTTTATGCTCTACGTGATCAATATAATTGTTTAGAGAACAAGAATACAGAACGAGCAAATTTAATGCTTTATTTGTTACTGGTTTACGGATTTAATAATGATATGAGATTTTCAAAAGAAGGTAAATTTAATCTGCCAGTTGGAAAAACCGATTTAAATAATAATAATATTGCAAAATTAAAGGAATTTATACAGCGTACGCAACAAATTTCCTGTCAGTTTGTTTGTGGTGATTTTAAATCCACTAAAATTCAATCTATAATCAAATCAGCGGATTTTATTTATATGGATCCGCCATATTTAATAACAAATGCTGTTTATAATGAATCTGGAAAATGGAATGAACAAAATGAATATGAAATTTTTCATAA
>CAMWPK010000159.1 GCA_947176115.1 uncultured Clostridia bacterium | reverse complement strand
AGTATATATAGAGTACGTTATACTAAATAATCTGCTTATAAATGCGTTAATATTGGTATTGACGTTGAGATTTATGCGCAATAAAATCAACAAATTGACGGTATTTCTATCGTCTGCATTAGGTACTGTATATGCGGTTTTGTTACCTCTGTATGACGGCTTGAATATATTTATATTCAAGTTCATACTGTCGCTTGTGATGCTTGCTATAGTTATGGGTAAGTGCGGTTTCAAAAAATATATCTGCAGTGGCGCAATATATTACGCTTTGACTTTTGCTCTAGGCGGTTGCGTAATCGGACTGTCAAGTTTGTTTTCTTATGAACTGGATGACCTTTCTAATTCGCTAATACCTTTCTTTGTGGCGATTGCAGGCTTGGCTTTGGTCGTCGCTCAAAAGTTGATATATAAGCATATAGTCTTAGCAAAACGAAAGTCTAGGTATGAAGATACGGTAATAATCTCTGCCAACGGGAAAGAAATAACTTGCAAAGCGTATTACGACAGCGGTAACAGACTGTACTACAAGAACAAACCTACTATAATTATCGACGAAAGCATTGCCCTACAATTATATGGACAAAATGGGCTAAATTCTCTCGATAATTATGCTCAAATCGATACCGTAATAGGCAAGAAGAATATCAAAGTTTTTCCTCTTGACTATCTAAAAGAAGAGAGCAAAAACGATAAGATTTACGGAGTTATGGCAGGGATATCAGAGAAGATACAAGGGCAGTATAAGGTTGTATTGCATTGCGATTTATAAGATATGCGGAGGTGAATATGTGGCAAAAATTAAAAGATTGGATAAGCAAGATTTTTTCTATCAACGACGATCAGGTTGACTTTATCGGCGGTGGAGAGGCATTGCCGGCGCCCCTTGACCCCGAAGAAGAAAAGTCTTTGATATCCAGATATATGCAAGGGGATGCTACGGCAAAAAGTTTGCTAATAGAACATAACTTGCGTTTGGTGGTCTATATTGCCAAGAAGTTTGAAAATACCAACGTGGACATTGAGGACTTGATTTCCGTCGGTACGATAGGCTTAATCAAAGCCGTCAATTCTTTTGACGACGCTAAGCAAATCAAACTTGCGACTTACGCTAGTAGGTGTATCGAAAACGAGATACTTATGCACTTAAGGAAAGTCATAAAGACGCGCAAAGAACTTTCTCTTGACGAGCCTCTCAACGTAGATTGGGAAGGCAACGTTTTGCTTCTCTCCGACGTGCTTGGTACAGAGAGCGACGTCATATATAAGGATATAGAGAATGACGTAGAGCGAGAAATATTAATAGAATCTTTCAACAAGCTACCGCCAAGGGAAAGACAGATCATAAAGTTGCGCTTTGGCATTTTGGGTTCTCCTAAAAAGACGCAAAAGGAAATTGCCGATATGTTTGGCATATCTCAATCGTATATTTCCCGATTAGAGAAAAAGGTGATGAGCAAACTAAAGAAAGAAATGTCTAAACTAGTCTAATACGACTCTATAATCAACTTGCAAAAATTGCTATGAATAATCATTGTAATTTTGCAAATAATACAATTACGGTAATAGTTCTTCTTACATAGCGTTTAAGTATCGCTATATGCAAAGGAGGCTATTATGAGAAAAGTTGTGATAAACGGCATTGATACAAAGTCCCTGCCCAAACTTACGCAGGTTGAGTGTTCCGAACTTTTACTAAAGGCTAAAGAGGGAGATAAAGAGGCGAAAGATAAACTTGTCATAGCCAATCTTAGATTGGTATTGTCAATGGTTCAAAGGTTTTCTTCGCGCGCCAACAGCGACGATTTATTTCAAGTAGGCGTCGTAGGATTAATGAAAGCTATTGACGGATTTGATCCAAAGTTTAACGTGAGATTCTCAACTTACGCAGTGCCTATGATAACGGGCGAAATTCGACGTTTTATCAAAGACGGTTCAGGAATAAAAGTGAGCAGGAGTATGCGCGATATAGCGTACAAAGCTTTGAAAGCAAAGGAAGATTTTGAATTAAAGAACTGTACCTCGCCGACAATGCTTGAGATTGCCGAAGAAATTGACGTCCCGTTAAAAGACGTAGTGTGCGCTCTTGACGCCGTAAGCGATACGATATCGCTCCAAGAGCGAGTATACAGCGACGGTGACGACGGCTTGTTGTTGATGGAACAAATAGGCGACAGTACGCAAAGCGAAGAGATATGGTCAACTAATCTTGCTATAAGAGAAGCAATTGCTAATTTGCCGGAGAGAGAAAGGCAAGTCTTGAATTTGAGATATTACGTTGGCAAAACCCAAATGGAAATATCTAAAAGCATTGGCATATCCCAAGCTCAGGTCAGTAGATTGGAGAAGAATGCTTTGGGAATAATTAAACAGTGTCTATAATATGGACATTTTAGTACAATAAAATAAGTTATTAAAAATCTGTCATATTTTACTTTTTGTAGAATAAAATCTATCAGAGGTGAAGTATGGCAGATTTATCGTTTTGTATTTTAAGAGACAAAGTCGTAGTCAATATTTGCGACGGCAAGAAATTGGGACACGTAATCGACATCAATTTCAATTCTCACGGACAAATCTTAGGTATAATAGTTCCGGGTGATAAAAAATTCATAAAAAGTCTTTCGGCAGGCGACAGTATATTTATTCCGTGGCGATGTATTGTAAAGATAGGCGAAGATACTATTCTTGTCGAACTTAAAGGCGAAATTGCTCCCGCTGATTGCTAATTGACATGTCAGTGAATAGGTGATTTAAGAAGTTTTTATCCTAAAAATCTCTATATGTAGTATTCTTAGTAAAAATATTAGACAAATCGTAAGGCATTGTACTATAATTATTATAGAATATTCTTAGAGGTGAGATATGAAGTGCAGTTATTGCGGTTGCGTTGACAGCAAAGTCGTAGATTCCCGTCAAAATGAGGACGGAAGCTCTATTAGAAGGCGTAGAG
>CAMWPK010000158.1 GCA_947176115.1 uncultured Clostridia bacterium | reverse complement strand
AAATTAAATAGTAGCAAATACCCGCAGTGAAATCACTGCGGGTATTTGCTAAACGTAAACATATATGGAGGTAATTCTCTTCACTTTAATTTGTTGTTTTGATTTTTATTTGCCGACGGACATACTCCGCACCCAGAACAATTTCCGCAGTCGCAACCGCAACCGCATTTCCCGTGCTTTTTTGACCATATCTTATAACCTATGTAACTGCCGAAACCGCCGACCAATATCACGGCAATTACTACTCCTACCACGATTTCCGTAACTCCAGCGCAAAGTAAACTAATCATTTTATCTCCTTCGCGGACGGCATATCATCTTTAGCAAAGCGTTTTTTATTGATAAAATGCGCAACTACTATTATTATAGCTATAACAAGAGCAAAGATAAAAACTGTCCACCAATAAGTGCCGACTAGATATATCATCATTGACACGAAATACGACGTGAGTATCCAGAATAGCACCGCCAACGCCGTACGTTTTGGCGAGCCAAGTTCGCCTGACGCGGCGCCGACTGCCGCCATACAAGGCACAGTGAGCAAGTTGAAAGCCATAAACGATACAACGCCCGCCGTCGTAACTCCGCTCTTAGATACGAATGCTTCTACGCTACCTGCTAAAACTTCGATAGAAGATACGACTTCTTCCTTCGCAACAAGACCGGTGACTGTGGCTACAATATACTTCCAATCACCAAATCCAAGAGGTTTGAACAGCCATTCAAGCCAACCTCCGACGGTTGCTAGAATACACTCTTCTTCGCCTACCATTTGGAACTTGAAATTGAAATTAAGCAAATACCATATTATGATAGTTGACGCCGCAATGACTGTACCTGCGCGGAATACGAAGTGCTTGAGCTTTTGCCAGATATGTATCGTGACGCTCTTGAATTGCGGAGTATGATACGTGGGCAATTCCATAATAAACGGCGTTACGCCCTTTTGTCCGCTAATCTTTTTGAGTATCAAAGACGCAATCATTGCGACAACAATACCGATTATGTACATTCCGAATACAGTCAGCTCGCTATTCCAACCTACAGTGGTAGCCAAGACCGCGGCAAAAGCGTACCATATCGGACTTTTTGCTCCGCAGGAGAAGAATGGAGCAAGCAATATCGTTGAGCGTCTTTCTCTTTCGTTCTCAATAGTACGCGTAGCCATAATTCCAGGCACCGCGCAACCAAAGCACATAAGAAGTGGCATAAATGATTTTCCCGATAGACCTATTCGTCTGAACGCTCTATCCATGATAAATGCGACTCTCGCCATATAACCTGTATCTTCTAGTATCGTCAAGAATAGGAACAGCAACATTATCTGCGGAATAAATGAAAGCACTCCAAACACGCCTGCCAAAACGCCGTCGCAAATCACGCCTTTTGCCCAGTCGGGCGCGTTTTTAAGCAACTGCGGTATCCAACCGCCCTCTTCTTCCACAACCTGCACGGGTTCGCCGTTGTCGTCAAAACCGTCTTCAACTACTCTCTCGCCGTTGACAAGTTCCGCAAGTTCTTCTACCAAACCTTGCAAGAATACTCCGGGAGATTTAATAGAATTTGCGCCCGATTCCTCTTCCTCATCGTACTCGGTATCTACAAAAAGCGAAGCGACAGGACCGGCGTCCTTAAAAGCTCCGTCGGGAATAACAGCCGAAAGATAGAATAGGTTTTCGCTAAAAGTGAGGTGGAATATAGCAAAGATAATCAATAGGAATATCGGTATACCCCAGAATTTATGCGTAAGTACCTTATCCGCCTTATCGCTCTTGGATACGGCAGGTTTTTCTTTGTCCGCCGTAATTACGTCGCTGAAATTATCGTTGATATGTTGATACCTTTGGTCTGCGACGCAAGTTTCGTAATTGCCCTTATACTTATCTTTTACTTCTTGATTTTTATCCTTGATTTCTTTAATCTGAGTTGCAAACGACTGGTATTTCTCTAGCGTAAGTTTGTCGCCTTCAACAAGTTTTACGCTGTCAAATAGTTTGTGATTGGTATTGCTATCGCCCAAAAGTAACATGACCTCGTCAATGCTTTCTTTTAGAATACCCGAAGATATGAAAGACACTGCCTCTCGCTTAACGCCCTTTTGTTCCTTAACGACTTGCATAAGTTCCTTAAGTCCCTTTTGCTTAAGCGCGGATATAGCCACTACCGGCACGCCCAACTTTTGCGACAAAGCCTTGACGTCGATACGCTCTCCATTGGCTCTCAAACAGTCTGCCATATTGAGCGCAACTACCACAGGCAACCCTATCTCTAAAATTTGAGTTGTCAAATACAAATTTCGCTGTAGATTGGTAGCGTCGATAATATTGAGTATTACGTCTGCATCCTGTGAAAGTATGTAGTCGCGCGATACCACTTCTTCGGGAGAATACGGCGAAAGAGAATAAATACCCGGCAAGTCAACTATGTCAATCGTCAAATCGCTCTTTTTATCCTTATACGTACCTTGCAACTTCTCGACTGTTACGCCGGTCCAGTTGCCTACGTGAGCCGTTGCGCCCGTCAAAGCATTGAAAAGCGTAGTCTTTCCGCAGTTAGGATTACCCGCCAATGCAACTTTTATATCACATTGCTTCGTCTGTCGTGACTTCTTCATTGAGCGCCTCCACCAAAATATGCTTTGCAACGTCTTTGTTCATAGCGACTCTGCAATCGCGAACCTTGACGATAATATCGCCGAAGTTGGACTGCAATACCGTGATGTCGCTCCCCACTATAACGCCTATGTTTTGCAAACGATTTTTTGTCTTTTCATCCGTTGTAACGTCTGCTATCTTCACTTTCTTACCTATAGGCGAAGCTAATAATTGCATGTAACCTCCAAAAGTTATCTTAAACTAACTTTTTGCCGATAAATTATAGGATAAAGTTACCCTACGCTAACATTATATTTGCTATGCAATACATTGTCAAGTGTTTTGCTATAGAAAACATTATTTTTTTAATC
>CAMWPK010000157.1 GCA_947176115.1 uncultured Clostridia bacterium | reverse complement strand
ATATACTAGTACTAAATGCAAATTCCACTTATAAGCCTACTCCACCAACTCTCGCATTACTCAAATATTTACCTCACACTCATTAGGCGTAAGGTGTAAAAGGTTAAGGTTTTGACGCGCACACGAAAGTAAAGATTCTTCGACTTCACTCCGTTCCGCTCAGAATGACGTCTAAGCGGTTGAGATTTCTCCATTCCGCTTCGCTCCAGTCGAAATGACGTATAGATTTCTTGACTACGCTTGTAAGGACATAATGTCAGTCATAATGACGTAATGTTGGGCGAAATGACAAAATAAAACGCTGGACACGACCGCATAGATTAGTTGTATTTTTGTACGTGCGAGGGCGAGATGAAGTCGCCAAGTGTACTATATGTACACGTCGAATTCTCGAGTCCTGATGTTAGGGCAAAAAGACGGCTAATATATGCGGTCGGTAGAAAAAATTTTGAAATGATTAGTAAAACGCTTTACATATTAAAATTAATATGATAATATTTCTTTAGTTTACAGAGGCGCAGAATATAAAAGTATTGGGATAAATGCGACAAGACGTACCCAAGAAAGGATATTTTGCCGAAATCGTATATCTTTCTTGTACGGTATGCGGTTGGTCGCTACGGTGAATAACCCTGCGACTGTCACCTAGAAATCAGGTGAAGCGCTTAAACTGACAATAGATACGTCATTTTAATGCTTTGCCTATGAATAAGTGGCAAAGCATTTTTTATATGAAAAAAATTTTATCATTAGGAGTGATAGTTATATATGAAAAAATACAATGTAGCCGTAGTCGGCGCAACCGGAATGGTAGGCAACAAGTTTTTGGAAGTACTTACCGAAAAGCAATTACCTGTCGAGAATTATTATCTTTTTGCTTCTGCTAAGAGCGCAGGCAAAGTCATAGACTTTATGGGCAAACCGCATACAGTAATTGAATTGACGGAAGAAAACGTCAAGGCTCACAAAGTTGACATTGCCCTCTTCTCCGCAGGCGGTTCGACGAGCGCAAAGTTCGCTCCGGTATTCGCTAAGTGCGGCGCAGTAGTAATCGACAACTCCAGCCAATGGAGAATGGACCCGACAGTTCCGCTCGTAGTACCTGAAGTCAATCCTCAAGATATCGATTGGAACAACGGTATTATCGCAAATCCAAACTGCTCTACTATTCAAGCAATGGTAGCTCTTAAACCGCTTCACGACAAGTACGGTATCAAGAGAGTTGTGTACAGCACGTATCAAGCTGTAAGTGGCGCAGGCGTAGCAGGATATAACGACCTACTTGAAGGACTTAAGGCTTTCGTAAACGGCGAAGAATACGCTACGAAGAAGTTCCCATACCAAATCGCTAACAACTGCTTGCCTCATATAGACGTATTCCTCGACAACGGATACACCAAGGAAGAGGAAAAAATGATTAAGGAAACCAAAAAGATTTTGGGAGATCAATCTATCAAAGTCACCGCTACGACGGTAAGAGTTCCTGTACTCAATTCCCACTCCGAATCTATCAACCTTGAGTTCAACAAGCCTTGCACCAAGGAAGGTATTATCGAGGCTCTCAAAGGTCAAAAAGGTATCGTTATCGTCGATGACGTAGCCAACAATAAGTACCCTATGCCTATCGACACCACCGGTCACGACGAAGTTTACGTAGGTCGTATCCGTATGGACGACACCGTAGAAAGCGGTTGCAATCTCTGGGTTGTTGCTGACAATATCCGCAAGGGCGCGGCTAGCAACGCAGTGCAAATTGCCGAGTATATGATTAACAACGGCAAAATATAATATAACGATAGTAAATAATAAAAGCAATAAAAATTAATCGTTCAACAGAGTTTGAGTAGCGCAAGATTTTCACGTTGCGACACCTCAAATTTTGTCGAACAAGAAAAAAGGAAAATATGTTCGAAGGTACTTTTACTGCGATAATTACCCCATTCACCAAGACGGGCGTAGATTATGAGAGTTTTGCAAAACTTATTGAATATCAAATCAACGGAGGTATTGACGGTATCGTATTTATCGGTACGACCGGCGAACCTGCCACTATGACTTCCGCTGAAAAAAAGACGCTACGCGAATTTGCTCTCAAGCAAGTGGACGGGCGCGTACCTGTAATTTTCGGTACGGGTTGCAACTGTACCCAATCTGCTGTGGAAAACTCTATCGTCGCAAAGGACGAGGGCGCAGACGGTATTTTGGTAGTATCCCCTTACTACAATAAGTGTACGCAGGAAGGTCTGTACTTGCATTACGAGGCTATCGCCAATAAGTGCGACTTGCCTATGATAATCTACAACGTACCCGGTAGAACGGGCGTCAATATTCTTCCCGAAACAGTCGGCAGATTGGCTCATTCTATCCCCTCTATCGTGGGTATAAAAGAAGCGTGCGGTAACTTGGAACAAATCTCTAAGACTGCACAGGCAATCAAAGGCACAGGACTTCAACTCATGAGCGGTGACGACAAACTCGCAGTGGAAATTGCTAGGCTTGGCGGAACTACCCTTATCTCCGTAGCAAGCAATGCTCTTCCAAAAGAGTTCACCGAGATTATGAAGTTAGCAGGCGCAAAGAATTTTGACAAAGCAGACTTGCTCTTGAACAAATACGACAAATTCATTGACTTGCTCTTTAGCGAAGTCAACCCTATTCCTATTAAGTACGCTTGCTCTCTCCTTGGACTTTGTCAGAATGAGTTAAGACTTCCGCTCACTCCTATGAGCGAGGTAAAAGCGCAAGCGCTTAAAGCAGAAATGCAAAGATTGAATATAATATAAAGGTGTGATATGACTAAGATTTTGATTTGGGGTATCGGCGGTAAAATGGGAAAAAATATTCTCGAATGTCTACCCTCTTTTGAAAATGCTCAATGCGTAGGCGGAGTGGATAAATTTGCCGATTCTAAACAATTTCCTGTACCCGTATTCAAGCGCGGTAAAGATATCGACGTCAAAGCCGACGTGATAATCGACTTCTCTCGTCCCGACGCATTGGACGAAATACTTGAATATGCGCTGGCTCATAA
>CAMWPK010000156.1 GCA_947176115.1 uncultured Clostridia bacterium | reverse complement strand
ATGAATATCTTATTAGTTAATGACGATGGAGTTTACAGTCAAGGAATTTTGACGCTTGCAGAAAAATTATCTGCAAATAATACTGTCACCGTAGTAGCTCCGCAAGGACAAATGTCGGGTACAGGGCATAGTTTTACGCTTTATGAGTACGTAAATTTTGTAGAATTGCATTTGCTTGACAATGCGAAGTGCTACGCGGTCAACGGCACTCCTGCCGATTGTGTCAAAGTAGCAATAAATTTAATAATGCCAAAAACTCCTGATTTGATTATCAGCGGAATAAATAAGGGATTTAATTTAGGTACTGACATTTTCTATTCCGGAACGGTTAACTCTGCTTTGGAAGGCGCGGTACATAATATCAAGTCTATTGCAGTATCTCAAGAGTATACTTTGGATAATTTTGATTTCTCATCTGACTTTATAGTTAAGAATTATTTGAAATTTTATGATTTGCTTCCAGATGACGCTCAGACTATCTTTAATATAAATATACCGGTCGGCGTCGATAAAGACCTTGCCGGCGTAAAGTTTGCCAAGTTGGGAGTAAAAAGATATGATGAGAATTACCGCTTAGAAGAAGGATTTGGATATAGGGCGCACTGTCGTGTAATCTTGGGCGAAGATATCTCTCAAGAGGACGATATTTGGCTTTACGATAATAAGTACATAACGGTTTCGCCTGTAAAAAATGATTGGAATAACTACGAATTTTTTGAAAAACTAAAAGGCGAAACTATATTATGAAAGTTGTAGTAGTAGGTGGCGGAGCAAGCGGAATGATGTGCGCGGTTTTATTGGCGCAAAACGGATCAGAAGTCACTTTGATAGAAAAAAACGAAAAACTTGGTAAGAAGTTGTTCATTACAGGTAAGGGCAGATGTAATTTGACGAATGACTGCGAACTTGCTGATTTCTTTGCAAATATAGTGACAAATAGCAAGTTTATGACCTCTGCGCTCTATGGATTTTCGCCAAAAGATACTATGGACTTTTTTGAGGATAGAGGGGTACAGCTCAAAGTAGAAAGAGGTAATAGAGTTTTTCCACAGTCGGATAAATCCAGCGATATAATTAAATGCTTTGAAAAAGCCTTAAAAGATTATTGCGTTGAGGTCAAACTGAATACTTGCGTCAAGAGTGTATTGGTAGACCAAAACGGCGCATATGGAGTAAATATCGACACAGGAGAGAGATTTTTAGCAGACAAAGTAGTAATAGCGACCGGTGGAATTTCATATCAAGCTACCGGAAGTACGGGCGATGGATATAGATGGGCAAAGTCTTTGGGACACAACGTAATTGAGCCTAGACCTGCGCTGGTACCTTTATTGCTAAAAGAACAGTACGGCTTGCAAGGCTTAAGTCTTAAAAACGTGAGCGCGAGCATTAAGCGAGATAATAAGACGATATTTTCGCAATTTGGGGAAATGCTTTTTACGCACACAGGAGTAAGCGGACCTATTATTTTATCATTATCATCTTTGATAAATAAGCATTATTTTTCCGGAAAATTCGATGGTAAGTATTATCTTTGCGTAGACTTAAAGCCTGCGTTGAGCGATGAGATTTTGCAAAACCGACTTATCAGAGAATTTACGCAAAGAAGTAATAGCGAGTTGAAAAACGTTCTTCCCGCGCTTATGCCTAAATCACTGGTTGGCGTTGTGGTAAAACAAAGCGGACTTAATGAAAAGCAAGCTGTAAACTCCATAACAAAAGAGCAGAGAGAAAAATTGGCTCAAACAATCAAAAATTTGACCTTTACTATAGTTGGTTTAGAGAATATCAACGCTGGAATTATTACTTCAGGCGGAGTTGACTGCAAGCAAATAAATCCAAAAGATATGATGAGTAAACTGGTAAAGAATTTATATTTTATTGGCGAAGTATTGGATATAGACGCTTTGACCGGAGGTTTTAATTTGCAACTTGCCTTTAGCACTGCGCATCAAATGAGCAAAAGTGCGCTCAATTGATTGCAAAAAACACTGCTTTGAGTTAAAATATTAGTATTATGGAGAGGTTATGATAAATATTGCAATTGACGGACCTAGCGGAGCAGGCAAAAGCACAATCGCTAAGATGGTCGCAAAGACTTTGGGAATTACTTACCTAGATACGGGGGCAATGTACAGAGCGGTAGCTTTGCATGTAGTTAATTGCGGTAAAAATCCGTCTGAAGAAGAGGACGTTAAGTCGCTTTTGGGCGAAATAAATATTTCTTATATTAAAGAGAACGACGAAAACAAGATTTGTCTTAACGGCATAGACGTGTCGCAAGATATTAGAAGACACGAGATGTCAAAGTACGCGTCAGAAGTTTCTAAAATTCCTGCCGTGAGATTATTTTTGGTCAATATGCAAAGAAAAATTGCCGATGCTAGCGACGTAGTTTTAGACGGAAGAGATATTACAAGTTACGTTTTACCAAATGCAAAATATAAGTTTTATTTGACGGCAAAGGACACTGAAAGAGCAAAGAGAAGATTTGAAGAACTCAAAGCAAAAGGTCAAGACGTGTCGTATGAGCAGATTCTTGCCGACGTGAAAGACAGAGATTTCAACGATATGAATAGGGATTTTGCGCCGTTGAAAAAGACAGAGGATTCTTATGAGATAGACAGCACTGAAATGTCGTTACAACAAGTCGTCGATACAATATTGTCAAAGATAAAAGAGATTGACGAAAATGATAACGCTAAAGTTCAAGAAAAAGAATTGAATAATCAAGTTGCCAAGCAAGCAAAGGATAAGAAGAAGCAAAGAGGACGTTGGTTTTATAAAGGAATAGCCAATTTTGTTAGAAAAGTACTTAGAGTTTTGTGGATAACAAAAATTTATTTCAAGGAAAATTTTCCTAAAAATAGCAAAGCGCTGGTAATTTGCAATCATTATTCGGCTCTTGACCCATGTGTAATTATGTCGAGAATAATGGGGAAAGACGGAAAGGTTTTAATGAAAAACGAAATCACAGCCAATTCTTTTGTTGATAAAGTTTCTAAAGAATTGGGTTGTATTCCTGTCAAAAGAGGAGAAGCCGACGTCGGCGCAGTAAAAAGT
>CAMWPK010000155.1 GCA_947176115.1 uncultured Clostridia bacterium | reverse complement strand
GGATATAATCAAGATACAATCAAAAAATTAAAGTCTAAGGAAAATCATATATGAAGAAAAAACTCAAAAAACTTATCTCAAAGTCCTCTGAAAACAATCAAAAATCTCTATCAAGCGCCTACGACGTCAACGGAGCTTATACCGGTACGCCGGCATACGACGACCATAGCGCGCCTACGCAAGACGTAGACGATTTGTAAGAATTAATATTCTTAAAGATCATTTTTAGACGTATCTTCGTTGACTTGGTTTTGCTCAGCTTCTTGCGATAAGTCGGAAGAGCTTGTTTGCAAAGCCTTTTTGTCATTATTTTTCTTTATTATAAACTTAACTAGAGCAATTGCGCTGTATTCTTCTTCATTGCCGACGAAATCGGGATATTTCTTGAGCTTCTTGTCGTAGAACTTATTGTTGACAAAATAGAACGCCCAAAGTATTGCGCCAAGCAAAATTACCTCAATAATTATAGTCATTACCCTCAACCAAACAGGGACTATAGATCCTGCAGGTAATACGTATTTCAAAATTGTACCGAATAGTACGTGGATAATTACCATCTCGTCATGATTTTTTTGCGCCAAATCGGGGTAAAGCACCCTGTTGTATACCAATACAGAGAAGATAAACATAATAACTATGCCGACGACAGGTATCCAAATATCCTTCATCCTGTATTTATCAGTATTAAAGATTATCACAAGTCCCGCAAAGAACAGAACTTCATGCTGGATAATACCCGTAACCCAATTAAAGGTACTTTCCGCATCCCTAACTATCGGCGCCGGCGAGAATATGCCTGCAAGAACGAAAGCTAATCCTGAAATAAAAGCGCAAATACCTGCGAATGGGCGCAATTTTTTTACGCCGACAGTAACCGTAGCTCCTAATATAAAATACGATAAATGAGAAAACTCTATCGGATAATGATGAACTGATCGCTCTATTCCAAATTGAATAGACTTAAATATTAGTAAAACGAACGATACGACAAAAAGCGTAATCATATTTGCTTTGCGATTCTTTCGTAATAGCCATGCGCACGTAATCATAAGTAATGCAAACAGTACTATTATTACAGCTACCCACCAATACTTCATTTAAGTTCTCCGTTGTTTATGATAATGGCGTCAAAATAACCTTAAAAATTGTAACATATTACTTTGGCATTTGTCAATACCTTATCGACAAAATTAGCGCCCTTCTAATGAAAGGCGCGTAATAAGTAGCCAACTTTTGTTTTTAAGTTATGCTTGAACTTCGTTGAGCGTGTCAATACCAAGAAGATTTCCAATGTTCTTCTCCTCTCCTTCCGAGGTCAAATCAAGTTGGAGAACAGCATTTGCTACTCCTCCACCGTTCAACGCATATGGGAATTGCATACTGCTAGCCATGGTTTCATTACCCGCCATAACGAACAGGAACAAAATATATTCTTCTTGAAGAGTGTCAACCGTAAAAGTCATAGATTGAACGTAATAAAAACTTCCGTTTTTGTTAGTAACGTAATTATTACCTGAGCTATATGTTAAGACAATGCCGTCAGTCACGAGAGTTTTGTCATTATAGTAGCCGAATACAGGCGTTACCGTTTCGCCACGGTAGTCTACCGATGGAGCGCTATTTACGAAAGAAGTAAGTTTGACGCTATAACCGGTTCCGCCCATATTTATTTCGCCGACACCAAATATAAGAGTGATTTCATATTTGCCGTCTTTCTCTTTAACGTAAGCGCCTTCAAATAGATCTTCGGTAAAATCAACGCCCATATTGGATACAACTCCGTTAAGCCGAGCGTCGTAGCTCTTTGCGTAATACTCTGCGTTACCCGAGCCGTTGTCCGGTTCATTTGCAGGGTCTTTGCACGCCGTAAACATCAAAAGCGTCGCGATAACCAAAATTGTTGCAACTACAGCAAGAAGTATTGCCTTTTGTGATTTAGTTTTTGTTTGCATTTTACTGCTCCTTTATATAAATTTTTTTCACCATATAAATTAGCCTTAGCTAACTTTTATTGATTTTTTTTATCAGTCTATTTCAACCGATAATTTAAGCGAACTTATTGTTAGCTTCAACTAACTTTCATGGGTATTATAGCAAATGAATATGGCAATGTCAAGTGTTAGAATAGGCTAACTTTGAAAAATTTTGTTGTATCGCTATAAATTTACAAGCCTCTTCCCATAATTTGCCTTATTTAAGTCCCTGAATTAAAGATATTTCTGCTCTAGATTATTTTGAGAGTGATGTAAATTGTTTATTTCCTGTATTTATTCAGTATCTCTTTGGGAATATGACAATAATCATTTGGAAATCTTGTCAGTCTATCCTGATGCTCTTCAGCGCTTCTCACATAATTTATCAAAGGAAGCACCTCTACTTTTATTTTAGAACTGTCCTCTCTTGTCGCAATATATTTCTTGGCTATTTTCAAATGTTCTTCATTGGTACTATAAATCCCAGTACGATACTTTTTCCCAACGTCATTACCTTGTTTGTCAACACTATATGGATTAATAATCTCAAAAAAACAATCAAGCAACTCTTTAACCGAGACCTTTTGGGGATCAAATACCGTCATAACACATTCTGCATATCCGTCATATTCTCCCTCAAGCGTGCTTGTCGTTCCGTTTGCCCGTCCTGCTTCCGTCGCTACAACTCCCCGCAAACTTTTTATAAAATGCTGAACTCCCCATAAACATCCGCCTGCAAAATAAATAGTTTCCAAAATTTTACCTTCTTACATTTTATGCTTATTCTTATTTTATTATAGCATATCATACGATTTTTCTAATGTAAATTATGAAATGTCTTAATTCTAAGACTTTCCGCGCTAGTAATTAAAATGTCCCCTCAAAGCATTGAGGGGACTTAATGGAGTTTTGTTATATTATAATTCTTACTTCTCTATGTTTTTCCTCTCCTCTTTGAGTTTAGAAAGGTAATCTTTCGCAGTCTTTTCGGCATAGTCCAAAGCCTTTTCAAGAACTTGTTTTTGATCTGCCATTTTAGCGATAACCGCCTCTTTTCTCTTTTCTATTTCGGCAAGTTCTTCTTCTGACAAGTCGGCTTTAATCTTATTCAAATACTCGGTTGCCTTTG
>CAMWPK010000154.1 GCA_947176115.1 uncultured Clostridia bacterium | reverse complement strand
AAAAATTTTAGAAATAATAGAAGATTTGATTGTAAAATGAAAACCACGCAAGAAATTGCGTGATTTTTTAAGATTATTTACATACTGTTGAGATTTCTCGACTACGCTCGAAATGACATCAATTCGGTTAAAACCCATTCGACTTCGCTACGCTACGCTCAGGGTGACGTCAGTGTGGTTGAGATTTCTCCACTGCGGTCGAAATGACATAATGTTGGTTGAAATGACGTATAAATTCTTACGCTCGCGCAAGACATATATAAACCCCTCTCTTTTGGAGAAGGGCTTATTGCGTTAAATACAGAAATAACAGATAGCATTGCAAAGTAAGCAAGTCGCGCAATAGGAGCATAATCCGCTACTCATACTGCTACTTGTTTCTCTTGGGCGCTCATAGCCTGCTCTAGCTTGACGTTGAGCTTTTACTTCGTCGTCGCTTTTGAACTGTTGACGCTTGAGAATATCTAAGGTGTGAAGATACTCAGAATTATTAGGGTCGTGCGTCAAAGCCATTTCCACTTGAACTTTGCTCTCCAAAAACCAATTACGCTTGTAGAATATACGCGCTTGCATATAATGCCACTCGCCATCTCTAGGCTCGGTGTCGTCCAGTAGCGCTTGCGCTTCGTTGAGTTTGCCCTCGTTGACAAGATTTTTGATAGCTTCGTAGATAGAGCCGTCGCCGACTATTTCTCTTTTTTTGATATCCTCAACACAATCATTGTAAGCAATCTTAATCTTTGACAACATTCTTGCGCCGATAGATCCGCTCTCGCCCTCCTCAAAGCATTGAACTTGATATTTCTCTTTGAGTCGTTGGTAGGCATTCTCCACTTCTTGAAGTGTAGCGTTGTCCTTTAATCCCAAAATTATATACGAGTTTTCTTGCATTTTTCACTTCTCCTCAACAACTCTTTTGTGTTATTTAACATACCATACCAAATTATATTTGTCAATATGCCCTCATATTTTTTTACCTGAATTTTATCAAAGTCGTCCAATATAGCGTTGTATGCGCTCATAAGTACGTATTCTAGGACTTCTTGCTTATCTTGCAGAAAAGTAGCCTTGTCTTTGTAGTCATAGTTTTGCAAAAAGACATTGTAACCTTTCTTCTTAAAGTCGTCGTCTACGTCGTCAACCGCGTCGCATATATATACCCACTTGCCAAGATTGTACATGAGATTTTTGATTGGCTCTTGATAATTATCTCCAAAGACAAGCTCCCCTATCTCCACCATTATTTCGGCAAAAGGATGAGCTACCTTGTCGGGACTTGAGCAATTCTCACTCTCTAAGCGGGCAAGTTCGGCGTATTTTTCACCAACTATCTTGTCAAAGTCGGCGTACAACTTCTTTGCCTTTTTGTAATGTCTTTTGATAACAAAGGTATCGGCAAATTTCTTTAACGTAGACTTCTCGTCCTTGAAATCGTCCACACATTTATAATGCGCCAATATCGTAGATATATCCACTACTTTTCTTGTAATTTCGTCATCTTCGCCAATAAGTTTTTTCTGTACTCTATTGAGTACGCAAGTGCCCATTTTCATCTCAAGTTCTACGTCAAGTACCGCATGAGCCAAAATATTGAGAAACGTCATATCGTACGTAGTGCCTATTCTCATAAGCTGTCCGCACCGTCTTCCTATGCTCTTGCACAATCCGCAATAAAAACCCCTATATCCATAGTAGTCTTTCATAAACATATTGAGTTTGTCAGGAATGACGTATCCGAACATAGTACCTCTTATAATTGTTGAGATTTCTCCACTGCAATCAAAATGACGCTGGGATATTTGACGTAAATCTTATATTGATATTTATATATTATTATATTATATATCAGTATAATTTATATAATATAAGATTCTAACTCTCGCGCAAGAGAAAGATATTTCGACTGCGCTTCGCTCCGCTCAATATGACGGCTAGGAAGCAATAGCTTTCACCTTTCACACGTCACCTTGAGCGTAGTCGAAAGGTCTTTATCCGATTTTCTATACTGTGGAGATTTCTCCACTGCGGTCGAAATGACATATTGGGGTGTAGCCTGTCACCTTGAGCGTAGTCGAAAGGTCTTTACACGATATATCCGATTGCTTGCTTAAAGCGTTTTAAGGTCTTTTCGGCTATTGCGCCTGCCTTTTGCGCGCCGTCTTTTGCGCAAGCAATAAGATAGTCCTTTGAATCGATAAGACGCTTATACTCTTCTTGGAAGGGTCTTAGCATCTCTATTACGCTGTCTGCAACTCGCAATTTAAGGTCGCCGTATCTCAAACCTTGGCAATCGGCTACCGTTTGGTCTATAGTTTTGCCAGTAGCCACAGCCAATATACCCAAAAGATTGGATATACCCGCTTTATTTTCAGGATCGTATGCAATAGTAGTGTCGCTGTCAGTGACTGCTTTCTTGAACTTCTTGACAATAACTTCGGGAGCGTCAAGACAAGATATTACGGCATTGGGATTGGGATCCGACTTGCTCATTTTGCTCATCGGGTCTTGCAAACTCATGATTTTTGCGCCTATCTTGGGAATAAAGCCGTTGGGAACTTTGAAAATATCTCCGTAGATATTATTTACTCTCAAGGCTATGTCGCGAGTAATCTCTATGTGCTGAAGTTGGTCATAACCCACGGGTACTAGGTCTGCATCATACAACAAGATATCTGCCGCCATAAGCACCGGATAGTCCATAAGTCCCATATTGATATTGTCTACGTGCTTTGACGACTTATCCTTGAACTGCGTCATTCTATTCATTTCGCCCACGTAAGTGTAACAATTGAGAAGCCAGGCAAGTTCGCTATGCTGAGCAACTTGCGACTGAAGATATAGAATACTCTTCTTAGCGTCAAGACCTACAGCCTGCAATAGCGCATAGAAACTCCAACAATTCTTGTTGAACTCCTCCGGATTTTGACGTACGGTAATCGTATGCAAGTCCGCCAATGCAAATATGCACTTGTTATCCTCGTCGCTTTGCATTGCTCTCCAATTATTGACCGCCCCTATGTAGTTGCCGAGCGTCATTATGCCCGACGGCTGTATTGCGCTGTAAATGGTTTTCATTTTAATATACTTATCCTTTTACTTTATAT
>CAMWPK010000153.1 GCA_947176115.1 uncultured Clostridia bacterium | reverse complement strand
GAGTACGCTCACCCCTAGAGAAAACGAGGTAATCCGCAAGAGATACGGACTTGACGATTCCCGTCCGAAGACGCTTGAAGAAGTGGGTAGAGAGTTCAACGTAACAAGAGAGCGTATTCGTCAAATCGAAGCTAAGGCGTTGAGAAAGTTGCGTCATCCCAACCGCACCAAAAAGCTCAAAGATTATATCGGCAAAGTATAATGATACTTGGCAAAAGGTTGAGCGCCGTAGCAAGCGAAGTAGACGGCAAGAGTATGGCGGACGTAGGTTGCGACCACGGCAAAGTATCGATAGCGTGTCTATTGAGCGGTAAAGTTGAGAAAGTAATTGCTTGCGATATATCTTCCAAGTCGCTACAAAAGGCTATTGACTTGGCGGAAAAACTTAACGTCGAGCATATAGAATTTCGAGCGGGCGACGGTCTGCAAGTAATAAGCGACGGCGAAGTCGATTGCGTAGTAATCGCAGGTATGGGCGGTATAGAGATTATGAATATTCTCTCGCATATACCAAAGGGCGTCAAAAAACTCGTGCTTTCTCCGCATAGGAATACTATTGAGTTAAGAGAGTTTTTAAGCAGTCGCGAAATATACGTGGACAAGGACTACGTAGTCAAAGACGGCAGAAAGTTTTATGACGTAATAGTCGCTCAATTAGACAGCGGAAAAGATTGCCGACTTGATAGACGGCAGTTGCTTTTGGGTAAGAGCCTAAGCAGTGAAGATTTTAGAGAATACGTAGAGTTTTTGAGAAAAAAATACGATATGATTGCTCAGAAGAACGCCGATAGTCTGCAAGCAAAACTGTATCGAGAAATGCTTGATTTAGCCAAGGAGTAGGATATGCCCAAGGTAAAAGATATAATTGACGTGATAGAAAGCAAAGCTCCGCTTACGCTTGCGTTGGATTTTGACAGCGCGGGACTTAACGTAGGCGATGGCGAGGCGGAAGTCAAGGGTATTTTGCTTGCGCAAAACGTGACGTATTCCACGCTTGAGGAGTGCGAGCGCGAGGGAGCCAATTTACTTATCACGCATCACCCTTGCGTATTCGGCGAAGAACCCGATAGGTATATGCAAAGCCTTGTCGCAAAGGCAAAAGAGAAGAGAATCAACTTGTATAGTTGCCATACCAATCTCGACTGTTGCGTCGGCGGACTAAATGATTTTGTAGCGCATACGTTGGGTATGCAAGACGTGTCAATTATAGACGGTTGCGCAAGGCAGGGAGATATACTGCCTGTCCAGCTAAAGGAGTTGGCAAAGTCAATAGCCAATGCGCTCAACGACGATTGCGTAAAATACGTGGGCGAGGACGACAAGATTATTAAAAAAGTTGCTTTATGCACAGGCGCGGGAGCGAGAGATGAAGAGCTTGTCAATTACGCCAAGGATAATAATGTGGACTGCATAATAGGCGGAGAGAGTAAGTTGTCGATTGCGCTTATGGCAAAAGATTATGGCGTAAGTATTATTGACGTAGGGCACTACACCAGCGAAATTGCATGCATACAAATTTTCAAGAAGTGGCTTGAAGAATATGAATATATGATAAGAATCAGCAAGACGGATATCAATCCGTATAAATCAATAAAATAAGCCTGTATAGGCGGAAGGAGTAAGATATGAGTATAGAGAAAATGTTGAAGTATCAAGAGACGGATATGCGCTTGATTAAACTTGAGAATGAACTCAAGAATAGCGAATGCGCAAAAAAGATGATTTACTTCCAAGGCGAAACAAAAAAATCTTTTGATACGTTGACAAGCATGAACGACGTCGCAAAAAGCAATATGGATTCTTTTGCAAAGTTGAAGTCTAAGTATGACGAGATTTGCAAGCAGGTAGACGAAATATCCAATGAGATTTTGCCGGAGAGCGATGAAAAACAACTTGAGTATTATTCAAAACAATTAGAGAAACTCTATCAAAATATAGAAGATATGGAGAAAGAGTGGTCAAGGACCAGAAAAGAACTTGCGGATGCAGGATATAAGTACACAAAGGAGTATGAACTTGCAAGCAAGTCGTCTACGAGTTTTAGGAGATATTCCGAAGAATTCAATAATCTAAAAAAGGAAAAGGCTGTTGACGCAAATGCGATAATGAAAGAGCTTAGAGCCATGGAAGCCGAACTCGATAGAGCGCTTTTGGACAAATACAAAAAGATAAGAGCCAGCAAGCGTCCCGTATTCGTGCCGTTTGTCAAGCCTGATATCTGTGGCGGTTGCGGTATGGAAGTCGCGCAAGACGTAATCAACAAACTTGGCGAGGGCAGAAAAATACAAGAGTGTCCCAACTGCGGTAGAATTATCTACAATAAAGACTGATATATATTGATATATTATATATAATAATATGAAGAAATTAAATGCAAAGGAAAACGTAATCAAACCTGCAATTATCGGCGTCGTGGTAGCGATACTTGGCGTGGGACTGCTTGTCTATTACATATGTTTTGCAAAGAACGCAAGCGTGGCAAGTTACGTGGTGTCTGCGCTTACCGTTGCGGTGGGGATAGTCCTCAGTGTCATGGCAATCTTGAGAATTTTCAAGATAAAGGGCGAGCAAAAGATTATGGAATTTGGGCAGGAAGCCACAGCGACTTTTATATCCTATGACACCAATAAATCGGTGGGCAAGGTTGCTGTGTACTACGTGGAGTATTCATACGAAGTAGACGGCAAGAAGTACGTCTGCAAAAGTCCAAGCCAATTTAATTGGTACGAAGTGCTGACGCTCAAAGTCGTCGGACAGTTCCCAATCAAGACCTTGAACGGCAAGAGTATGCTGGATTGCGATTTAATGCAGATGCATTTGGATAATCGAGAAGCAGTCGCAGAACTCAATAGAAAGTATGAGCAGGCATTGGAAGAGCTTGTTCAGAAGTAAGGTAATAAAAATTTATGACAATCTCCGCAGTTGCGCGGAGATTTTTCTATTCATTTTATCTTAAGTGGAGAAATCTCAAAGGCTTAAAAAATATATTAAATTAAGTTTTAATTTTTTTTGCAAAAATTGTTGACAAGAAAAAATCGATGTGCTATTATAAGTAGGCTGTCACGGAAAGTGGCAGTAAAAGCACCTTAAAAACTAAACAGAGAGAAGGAATAGCGAAAAGTAGCTAATA
>CAMWPK010000152.1 GCA_947176115.1 uncultured Clostridia bacterium | reverse complement strand
TAGCATAAATTATTAAATCAAGATATTTTTTTGTTGACAAACAAGCAATCACACCCGCCAAAACTATCAAATCAAGCAAAATGCAAAATCCAAGGCAGAGAACCTTTATAAGTTTTTTATCGTCATTACTGTAATTTAAGGTGTATTTCACGTTTTCCATAAGACTTATTTTAGCGTAACAATAGTTACTCCGCTCTCCCCCTCGCCATACTTTCCAAGCCTAAACGACTCCACTGCCGGCGACGTCTTAAGATAATCTTGAACCGCTTTTCGCAAAATACCCGTCCCTTTTCCATGCACAACTCGAATCTCACTGCAATTATGCATAATCGCTTCGCTTATATAGTTGTCAAGATTATATAGCGCCTCGTCAACTCGCTGACCTATTAAATTTATTTCAAAACTGAAAGCCTTATTGGAAAATTCTTTACTTACAGTAACTTTTACCTTTTCTTTTTTATCTTCCACAACGATTTTTTGACAATCGGACAATTTGATAGTAGTCGTCAAAATGCCGACTTTTACTTGACAGTCTTTTTTCTTTTGGTTTATCCCAACAACTTCGCCTTGATTATTTAGACTGGCGATAAATACGGTATCTCCCACCTCGATATTTCCCTCTACAGGCGTAAAATTTCTCTTTGGTTTTTGCTCTTCTATCTTAATATCGCCAAGTTTTTTCCTCAATCTTCTTGCTTCAAAGAGCGCTTGTTCGTCCCCTCGCTTGATTGTTTCTTTTATTTCTTCCAATAATTCATCTGCTTCTTCAAGATAATCCGCAAGCAAATCTTTAGCGCCCTTTTTCATCTTCTCTTCTAGTCGTTGCTTTTGAATATTCAAATCTTCTAAGGATTTTTTCGCATCAAGCGCTAATTTTTCGGATACTAAGAAGTTTTCTTTTGCTTTTTCTTCGTATTCCTGCGCAAGTCGTCGCGATCTCTCCGCGCCTTTAATTACGTTGTCAAAAGCAACTTTTTCTTTACTCAGTCTACTCCTTGCGCTTTCGACAATATGTTTTTTAAGTCCCAAAGACGTAGCAATTTCCAATGCGTTAGACGAACTGCTATGTCCCATAATCAACTTGTAAGTAGGAGCAAAGGTGGTTGGGTCAAAATCCATACCGGCGCTGGCAATACCTTTGGTAATAAGAGAATATTCTTTAAGTTCGCTGTAATGAGTACTAGTAATCGTCTTGCACCCCTTATTCTTAAAGAACTCAATTAGACTAATCGCCAAAGCGCTACCTTCTACGGGATCAGTACCACCGCCCAATTCGTCCAGCAAAAGCAGACAATTAGGCGTAACGTGATTGCAAATATAAATCAAATTTGTCATGTGAGAAGAAAAGGTCGATAAACTTTGCTCTATGTTCTGCTCGTCGCCTATATCGCAAAAAACGTTTTCAAATACAGCGAGTTTGCTGTCTGCCGAACAAGGCGGAAAAATACCCGACGAAGCCATAAGGGAAAGTATTCCCACCAATTTCAAAGACACTGTCTTACCGCCGGTATTAGGTCCGGTTATGAGCAATGTATTATACTCGTTTCCCAAACTAATCGACACAGGCACAACTTTTTGCTTATCAATCAATGGGTGTCGTCCCTCAATAATATCAACTACGCCGTCGTCGTTTAATTCGACTTTATTACCCTTTATTTCTTGTGAATACCTTGCCTTTGCAAAAATGCTATCTAAATACGCAACGTTTTCGTAACTCAACTTTAGATTATCGCACGCATAAGTAATTTTTTGAGAAAAATATTGCAAAATGCGTCCGATTTCATTATTTTCCTCAGCGCATAGACCTCTAAGTTCATTGTTCATCTCAACTATAGCCATTGGCTCAATATATACCGTCGCGCCAGTCGCCGACTGGTCGTGTACCAAGCCCTTAACTTGACGAACGTATTCGCTCTTGACGGGTACAACGTATCTATTATTGCGCATAGTGACCAAATTGTCTTGCAAATAATTACTAAAATCAGACGAAGTCATATAAGAATTAAGTTTCTGCCTTATCCTATCATTGCAAGCCTTAATACTCTGTCTTATAGATTTAAGCGCAGGAGAAGCGTTATCGCTTACCTCATTATCGCCCAAAATACTTTCATAAATGCTATTTTCCAGTTCACTATCAATATATAGGTTGTTGAGCAATGCTTTTATATCACTGATATTTTGCGAATTTATCTTATATATGGAATTGTAGACGAGCCTAGACGTACGGAGAAGTCTGCCTACTCTTATTATATCTGCGCATGAAAGCGTCATAAATTTGCTTGCATTGTCCAAAATATCTTCCATTTCATCGACAGCAAACGTAGGCGCAACCAGATGGTCATACAAAATTTCATACGCCTGCTCTGTTAAATTCAACAAAAATTGCGCTTCGTTCAAATTCACGCACGGTTTTATGGACAAAACAGTATTTTTAGCAATAACGGACGAAGTATGATTGGCAATCTGCGCTAGTATCTTATCATACTCTAATATTTTTAGACTTTTTCTATTTATAAACTTCGCCATATTACTTATTTTACCCCTCTAAATAAATGTCCATACGTAGAATTATCGACACTATTGCCACATTTTTTTGAAAAATCTTCAATAATTGCTCTAATTTCATCATTTTTACAACTTAGCAAATTTAGATAATAATTCCCTCTAACCAATGATATCTTATTCCTAATATCGACAATCTGCTGGTTGTATAAAATAAATTGGCAGTTGGCAAGTTTTAATCGCTCAATTTTGTATTCGCCCCTTTTATCATAATAGCTGAATTCCCCCGAATACTTACAATTACTGCAATCGCAACGGGTATTTACTTGAATGGGACAATGCAATAGAGTCATTATCGGCAATCTTCCGTAAGCGAACACCATACCGCTATTCGCAATCTCCTTATTTGTCAGCTCAACCGAATTGATATAATAGTCAAGCCCTACTATTTTTGAATAGTTCTCATTATATACGTTCAAACCTATTGAGCCGATAAGCGACTTGCCGTATTTCTTTGCAAGATATACGCCGTACAAATTATCTGCCAATATTCCGTCGTATTTATCAAGATATTTTGAAAGTAAATTATCAATAATTTGATAGTCTTTTCCTCTAGCTACCCTAGGTAATTTTAGATATATATTTTCTAC
>CAMWPK010000151.1 GCA_947176115.1 uncultured Clostridia bacterium | reverse complement strand
ATCCTAGATCCTGAGATGTCTCGTGGGCTCAGAGCAGTGTATACGAGACAGATATATATTTTTAGACAAAATTTTTGAGAAGTTGTTCAACTCAGGTTTCGGCGTCGGCAACGTAGCGGATATATACCTGGTTTTGGGAGTATTCTTAATATGCGCCTATATAGTTTTTGACTACAAAGAGGGCGATTTGGGTATTTGGAAGTCAAAAAAGGTTGAAGCTACGCCTAACGGAGAAAATATTCAAAGCGATAAAGTCGAGAATGAAGCAAAGCAAGATGTAGAAGAAGATAAAGAAGAGGGCGCAGAGCAGGACAATAAAGACCTCTGATTTTAGGCGAAACTAGCATTTATCGACATATTTACGGTATTTTTGGTGTGACTATGGAAAATTTACAAACTCAAGAAGATTTTGACGGCGAAATAATTTGCTATGCGGTTGAATCTCAAGACGCAGGGCAAAGGCTTGACGTTTTTCTTGGTTTGCGCTCGCAAGATAGTCGTTCTCATATCAAAAATTTGATAGAGAAAGGCAAGGTTTTTGTTAACGGCGCCATCAAAAAAGCGGGGTACGTTCTCAAGGTTAACGACGAAATTACTTTGATGCCTGAAGAGATCAGACAGCTTAATCTCACTCCTCAAAATTTACCCATAGACATTATTTATGAGGACGAAGATATTGCCGTTATAAATAAGGCGCAAGGAATGGTAGTGCATCCCGCGACAGGCGCTTACGACAATACGCTCGTCAATGCGCTTTTGTATCATCTCAAGTCGTTGAGTTCTATCAACGGAGTAGTTCGACCGGGGATCGTTCATAGGCTAGATAAGGATACGTCCGGGTTGCTGGTCGTGGCGAAGAACGACTTTGCGCATATTTCTTTGCAGGAGCAAATAGCTACTAAGTCCGCAAAGAGATATTACTACGCGCTTGTTGACGGAGTAATAAAAGCCGATGAGGGAACTATTCATACGTATATTGACCGCTCAGCCAAGGATAGAAAACTAATGGCGGTGTCCAGAAATAACGTCGGAAGAGAAGCAATTACTTTATATAAAGTAATTGAGAGATTCGCAAAATACACTCTTGTTGAATATGAACTGAAGACGGGCAGAACGCATCAAATACGCGTTCACAGTAAGCATATAGGGCATACGGTAGTAGGAGATATGCAGTATGGCGGAAGTAATAAATTCAATTTGAAAGGACAGCTTCTGCACGCGCATAAGTTGGTTTTGACGCATCCCAGAAGCGGTGAAGTTATGACTTTCGAGGCGCCTTTGCCTAATTATTTTCAAGAAGTTTTGGATAGTTTAAGAGTGTAAGGTGACGTGTGATATTACGTCGTCAAATATTCTCTGTGCTCGTTTGGGACGACCATAGCAGTCTTGTACGTAGTATAAAGTACCATTCCCAATTTTCCCGACGGGTGTCTTTTTAAGTTGCGACGCGGAGTGTAGTCGCAGGGAATTTTACTTCCGCTATCTTTTTTGCCAAGTGAGTAGAACGCGGAAATTTCACAGGCAATTTGTATGACTTTATCAGGTATTTCTCTTGTTTCGGCAAAGACTATGACGTGGCTTCCGTGAGCGTCTTTTGTGTGTATCCACATGTCTGAGCCATTGGCAACCTTAAATGTCAGCTTGTCGTTTTGCAAGTTATTTTTACCCACCAAGACGACAAATTCGTCAATCTCGTAAGCAATAGGCTGTGAAGGTCTGGTTTTCTTTTTGTCTTTACGAGTTTTCTTGAGCGCTCCGATAGACGCCAATTCGTCCTCTAATTCGGCTATTTCGTCATTAGTTGAACATAGTTCAAGCGATGGAGCAATAGTTTCTAAATACTCCAGTTCTTGAGAAAGTTTTTCAAGCTGTTGGTTTACCGCGACGTAGGTGCGCTTGAGTTTGGCGTACTTTTTATAGTAGGCTTGCGAGTTTTGTTGCGGAGTAAGCCTTTCGTCTAGCGGTATTTCAATAGTAGGGGAATTTTCGTCAAAATAATCTGCGACTTTAGCTACTTTATCACCCTTTTTGATAGCCCAAGCGTTGGATAAAATCAAATCGCCGAATTTTTTCATCTCGTCAGTGCGCTCGCACTCTTGCAATTTGTTTTTATCTTTTTCAAGTTTTGAGAGGAGTTTTTTTCTTTGAGAATTAAAAGCCTTTTGCAAGAACTTGGTTCTGTCTTGTCTGCGCTCTAATCTATCCCTTTCTACCGTGCATAGCGCTACTGCTTGATTTAGGCTGTCGGTAGGTTTAAGTCCGTCAAATTCTATATATTTTGTTACGAAAAAATCTCCGCTCATGTTGTCGCCGATTAGCGCGCAAGGGGAGTATTTGTCACTGCCCGCTATGTCGCAATACTCTAAAAGAGTATTGATAATGCAAGATATATCTTTGTCGTCAAGTTTAGAGCAGTTGATTGCGACTCCGCTTTCGAGCAAAATCTGCCTTGCCGTAATAAGCGCTAAGCCCGACACGTTGGAGATAAGAAATTTCGCCAAATCATTGCCGTTGTAACTTCTCAGCAGTTGTGCAATCTCTTTGCTTTGAGTGGGTAAAAGTTTGCTTTGAGGAGGCAATTCATACTTAGCTCCGGCAAGCAGACACCTTTTTGTCATAGTGTCATAAGACACTTGCTTTAGCGTATCGGAGATTATGGAATTGCCTTTTATCAGCAGGATATTAGAATATCTGCCCATCATTTCGGCGATAAGTTTGAATGCCACTTTATCGCGCATTTCATTGTGAGAAGTGATATCAAAACATACTATTCTGTCTTCGCCAAGGAGCGATACCGAGTTGATAATTCCGCCAGTGAGGTGCTTTCTCAGATGCATGCAAAACGACGGAGCGGTCAGGGGATTTTGCTTCTTATCTCCGTCCAAATGGATACGCGGATTGTTGGCGTTGCAAGAAATCGTCAGCAATCTGTTTTGTCCGTTTGAGCGAATGTTAAGGCAAATTTCATCCTTTTCCGGCATATTTATTTTATCTATTTTACCGCCTTGGGCAAAATTATTAATTTCGCTTACTAAGGCTTTTATAGTAATATAGTCGTTTGGCATACCGTATATCCTCTTATCAATAATCTTTTGGAGATTTTACGCTTATTTACTAAAAATTTCTCAAGTATTGATATTATTTATATATTTATTA
>CAMWPK010000150.1 GCA_947176115.1 uncultured Clostridia bacterium | reverse complement strand
TTTTATTATATATTATTTAATAATATATAATATTTAAGAATAATAATAAATAATTAACTCATAAATTTTTTGGGAAATTTTTGGAAAAATTTTTACAATTTTCTTGACAATCAATTGGTTTGCGATTATAATAAATGTGTAACAGTAAAGGAGAAGCAATGAAAGCACTTTTTGGAAGTATCAAAATACAGGCAGATGAGAGAGGACGTATCAGAATACCGTCTTCATTCCGCGAGTATTTTGGAGAGGACGAACAACTTTACTGTACTGTTGTAGGCGGAGCAAAGTGCCTGACGATATTCGGACAACAAGTAATGGATAATCTATACGCTCAAATGCAAGGTCAGTCAGTTATTGGCGAGAGCGAGAATTACTGCAGATTCAGAGATTTTATGGATAGCATTAGAGTTATCAATGAAGATAAGCAAAAGCGTTTTACGATTACCCAAGACAAAGACGATGTTATGTTTGAAGTAGAGCGCGATATGGTTTTTGTCGGTATGTTCAATAAGTTGGAACTTTGGAGAAAGAGCGACTACGACGAATACAAGTCTACACGCAAGCAGACCACAGGCGGTGTAATGACCAATGCCGAAGGCAAAGCGTTGACGTGGTGATAAGATGGAATTCAATCACAAGCCGGTAATGCTAGACGAGTGCATAGAGGGATTGAAAATAAATCCCGACGGAGTTTATCTTGATTGCACGCTAGGCGGTGGAGGACATAGCAGTCAAATACTTGCAAGACTGAAGGGCGGAAGACTTATCGCGGTAGATAAGGACGCAGACGCTCTAAGAAGCGCAAAGAAAAGACTTGAAAGCTATGAGGATAAAATCACTTATATCCACGATGATTTCAAGAATGTGATAACTCGCTTGGACGAGCTTGGAGTGGAGAAATTAGACGGCGTATTGATAGACCTTGGCGTATCGTCCTATCAACTCGACAATGCTGAAAGAGGTTTTTCTTACAACGCAGACGCTCCGCTGGATATGAGAATGGATCAAAGTCAATATCTCGACGCCTCAAAGGTAGTCAATGAGTATTCGCAAGAGATGTTGGCAGATATAATATGGCGATATGGAGAAGATAAGCTTTCTCGCGTAATAGCAAAGGATATCGTAGAATACAGACAGAAGAAGCCGATAGAGACTACAAAAGAGCTGGCAAAGATAATTGAAGAGGCTTATCCGGCAAAACTCAGGTGGAAGTTTGGAAATCCGTGCAAGAGAACTTTTCAAGCCATACGCATAGAGGTAAACGGCGAGCTAAAAGATTTGGACAAAGTGGTCAATGATTTGGCTTTGAGGTTGAAATTAGGTGGAAGAATATGTATCATAACCTTCCACTCTTTGGAGGACAGGATAGTAAAAAGGGCGTTTGTGGAGCTCAATAAAGATTGTATCTGTCCTCCGCATCAACCGATATGTACTTGCAACAAGAGAAGAGATGTTGAAATAATCACCAAAAAACCTTTAGTTGCAAGCGATAGAGAACTTGAAGATAATTCTCGCGCAAGTTGCGCAAAGTTGAGAATTGCTCAAAGGGTTTAATAAGAAAACGTAAAGTTGTATATAAATATATAGGTGTATTAGAATTGGGAGGTGTATTATGGCATTTGCATTGAGAGACAGAAGCAGACAGGACGAGTATGCTAACTACGAGCAACAAAGTCCCAACAGAGAAGTGAATTACAGACAGGTAAATTACCAACAAGATTATATGCAGGACGCATATAATAACTATCAATATGCTCAAGGATATACTCAAGCTCCACAGCAAGAGTATCAACCTCAAATGCAATCTCAATATATGGGAAGCTATAGAACTCAGGCTTCACAATTCGTCAACAACGGATTTAGCGCTCCGCAATATAACTATATGACTTCGCAAGAGCAGTATCAAAGCGATATGCAGTTCAATCAAAACTACGACCGTACCGCTCAAGCAAATAAGATAACCAGAGCAAGACTTGGCAAGAAGAATATAAACAAGGATATGATTAAAATAATTGTTACAATTATGGTTGTTGCTATTGCAATTTGCGGACTTTTGATTGCAAATCAATTTATCTCCGTCAACCAAGCGCAAGCGGAAGAGGAAGTGCAAAACATCGACAGCGATTTGCTCACAAGCGTAGTTACCGAGGACGGTAGTTACGTTCAGACTAGCGTGACGCTTCTTCCTGAATATGAGTACGAAACAAGCACCAATTGGTTTGATAAGTTTTGCGATTCTTTGGGCTTGAAATTAAAATAAGACTTTCACACACTCCATCTTAATATATTTAACTACAAAAAAGCGACCTTTTTAATAAGTCGCTTTTTTGTTATGCCTTCTTTTGATATCGCATATTTTATTTCACGTAACGCCAAACTGCAAAAATCCGTCCATAGTCAACGTATTCGCCACAGTTGTGTACGGTATCGTCGTCAGATACTTTCTTTTTATAGTAGGTAATATCTTCTTTGGTATCAAATAAGCCGTATTTATTTAATTTTTCAATTACGTCGCTGTCGCCATTAAATTGATAGCCTATATCATACAAAGCTGAACCGCCCTCATAATCGTGAATTAAATCGAATCCGCAAAATTCAAATGGAGCATAGTTGGGTAAATCTAAGCCGGTATATTCTTCGCAAAATATAAGTTGCTCATAATTTTTTAATCTGGATTTTGCTTTCAACGCGAGTTTTGTAGCTTCTTCTTTGGTAATAATTTTTGTCTTATAAACGTAGCAAAATTTTGTTAATGACCAACAAACTTTTGTTTTTTGAATCAAATTCTCAACCAAAGAACCGTCATCATACTTGTATTGAGTAAAAACGTTTCTATCGTAGCTTAGAGTATCGGATACTTTTTTAGCGCGGGTATTATAATGTTGATAGTCTACGCATCGACCTCCGGCAGAGACTATTTCGGTTTTCCCAACGATTCCCGTATCTTTTTCAAATTTTTCATCAGGAAATAGTCGTTTACCAACAAACATTTCCCTTATATAATCAACGTTGTACATATTATGACTATATCACATCATGGCTTATATTGCAATAAAATAATTTTGTCTTTTGAATAATTGCAGTAGAAGGCAAATAGTATATTGTAGAACAAAATTCATATACGGAGTTTGCTGTGGATAAGATTTCGCATTTTTCTATTAAAAAAAGGATTTTTGCAGGCTTGCTATTGATAGTCGTGGTATTTTTTGCGTTATTTGCAAGGCTGTTTTATATTCAAATACTTTGGGGTACTACCTTGCAATATAAGGCGTACGACCAATGGACGAGAGATTTGCCTTTTAGAGCGGATAGAGGTGATATTACTGATATAAACGGCGTGGTTTTGGCAAATTCTACGACGAGTTATACGCTTTATGCCCGTCCAAACGAATTAAAAGACGTGGACTATATAGC
>CAMWPK010000149.1 GCA_947176115.1 uncultured Clostridia bacterium | reverse complement strand
ATACCACAGGAGTGAAAATTATGAAATATGCAGATTTAATTGCACAAATGACTTTGGAAGAAAAAGCCGGTCTTTGTTCAGGCAAGGACATGTGGCACACCAAAGAAGTCGAAAGATTGGGTATCCCGTCCGTTATGATGTGCGACGGCCCTCACGGATTGAGAAAGCAAGATTCAAGCGGAGTATCTACCAGCCTTAACGTATCGGTTGACGCTATATGCTTCCCCACCGCCGCAGCTACGGCTTCGTCTTGGGATAAGTCATTGCTCTACACCCTTGGACAAGCGATAGGCGAAGAAGCAGTTGCTGAAAACGTAGCCATGGTTCTCGGACCGGGTACGAATATCAAAAGAAGTCCTCTTTGCGGACGTAACTTTGAATACTTCTCTGAAGACCCATATCTAGCAGGTATGCTCTCCGCGAGTTTTATCAACGGCGTTCAAAGCAAGAATATAGGAACGTCAATTAAGCACTATTGCGCTAACAACCAAGAAACTTACCGTATGACAATCAACTCCGTTGTTGACGAGAGAACTTTGAGAGAACTCTATCTCTTGCCTTTCGAAATTGCCGTAAAGCAATCTCAACCTCGCTCAATAATGGCGTCTTACAATCTTATCAATGACACCTACGCTACGGAAAACAACTTCCTGCTCAACAAAGTCTTGAGAGATGAATGGGGCTTTGAAGGCTTAGTAGTCAGCGACTGGGGCGCTACCAACAAGCGTGTGGACGGCATCAAATCCGGTCACGACCTAGAAATGCCTTCAAGCGGTGGTATGAATGACAAACTTATAGTTAAAGCTGTCAAAGACGGCTCTCTCGACGAAAGCGTATTGGATCAAGCTGTGGATAGAATCCTCGACCTCGTAATGACGTCTAAGGAAAATCCGACTGACGCTACTTATGATAAAGAGCAACATTATCAAATTGCTAAGAATATCGCTAAAGAATGCGCTATATTACTCAAAAACGACGGCTCATTGCCACTCAAGTCGCAAAAAGTATTGCTCGTCGGCGAACTCGCTATACAACCGAGATTCCAAGGCGCAGGCTCCTCTTTCGTAAACTGCACCAAAATTACCAGCATCGAACAAAGTTTGCGCGACGCGGGCGTAGAATATGAATTCACAAGCGGTTACGACCTCTCTGACGAGTCTGTCAAGAAGAACGCTAAACTCCGCAAGAACGCTGTAGAACTTGCAAAGAATTATGACACCGTACTCGTAGTCGCAGGATTGCCTGACAGATACGAAGCAGAAGGCTTTGACAGAAAGCATATCAATATGCCTGAAAGTCACAACTTGTTGATTGACGAACTTGCTCAAGTAAATAAGAACGTCAACGTAGTACTCACTATGGGCGCGAGCGTAGAGATGCCTTGGATTGACAAAGTACGCAGTGTGCTTTGCATGTATCTCGGCGGTCAGTCTTCCGGCGAAGCGTGCGTAGACCTCTTGCTTGGCAAAGCTAACCCATGCGGAAAATTGGCGGAAACCTTTGCGCTTAAACTCGAAGACGTTCCTTCAACTCAGAACTTCCCCGGCGCAAGATTCAGCGTAGAATACAGAGAAGGTCTATACGTGGGATACAGATATTTCAATACGGCAAACGTGCCTGTACTCTTCCCATTCGGTCACGGACTTTCTTATACCAACTTTGAATATTCAAATATTACTTTGTCGTCCAAGAACATAACCGACCAAGATACGTTGACAGTAACAGTAGACGTACAAAACGTAGGCGACGTAGAAGGTAAAGAAATCGTACAACTTTACGTAGGCGACGTTGAGTCAAGCGTATACACTCCTGCTCAACAGCTCAAGGGCTTTGAAAAGGTATCTCTAGAACCCGGCGAAAAGAAGAGCGTTGTTTTCTCTCTTGACAAGCGCAGTTTTGCATTCTACAACGTAAACGCAAGCGATTGGCAAGTTGAAAGCGGTGATTTCAAGATTATGATCGGCGCGTCAAGCAGAGATATCCGTCTTGAAGATACAGTAACGGTAACTTCTACTGATACTGCTGAAATTATCCCAACTCCGGAAGGCACCTGGTACTCCGCTCCTAGCGCAAGCAAGGAAATTACCAAAGAAGAATTCGTAGCAATGTCAGGTCTTGATATCAAAGAAGATTACCGCAAGATGGCTAAGAAAGGCGAATTCACTGAGGATGACTCCTTTGAAGATATGGCGCATACAAGCGGACTTGCTAGATTTGCTCTCAAGATCGCAAAGCCTGCAATAAGAATGAGCATGAAAGCTAAGAAAGACGACCCTAACTACCTCATGATTTACGAAGTAATGAAGACTTCCCCAATGAGAGCTTTGGCTTTCTCCTCGCAAGGTATGTTCAACATGAAGATGGTTGACGGCGTTGTTACTATTATGAACGGCAAATTCTTCAAGGGCTTAGGTTTGGTCCTCAAGAATATCGGTGGCGACGAAGAAGATAAAGCAAAGAAAAAGGCAGAAAAGGCTAAAGCTAAAGAAGAAGCAAAAGCCTCAAAGAAAGCTAAATAATTAAATAATCAGTTTAATTTAAGACGGCAAGAAAACTTGCCGTCTTTTTACGTAACGAAATTACCCCATAAAGCATATATTAAAACGATAGAGATAAGACGTAAAACAATTTTTTGAAAAATTGAGAAAAATCTCTTGACAAATACGTCAATTTACATTAATATAAATATGCTTATCGTGCAAGTGCCCTTATAGCTCAGTCGGTAGAGCATGCGGCTGTTAACCGCAGTGTCATAGGTTCGAGTCCTATTGAGGGCGCCAAAAAAGACAAATCTATTTAGATTTGTCTTTTTTACTTCTTCACTTTTACTTCTTTACTTTTACCTATTCACTCTTACTATAAACTTCTCTTTTTAATTATTATTTACATTTATCTGTCTATTTGAAGTATTTTTAGTGTTTTTTGCGACGGTATATTATTAAAATGATTATATTTATTCAGTAAAACGACAGTTTCCCTGCATTTGTCAAATAAAACTTGAGGATAATATTTCTTGCATTATCAAATAAGGTATGGTATAATTATATCGTATTGAAAATTTATGTATTATTTGTGAAATTTTATGTAATTTTTGGATACAAAAAAGAGCGCTATTTAGGAGGGAGAATGTCAAAACGCAAGTCTAGGCAGACAGATGAAAATATTATCACTGTAGACAACCTCGATTCGACCAAAACACATATCTCCAAATACGAACTTTTCTCTTACGTGCTGGGAACAGGCTTTTACAGTATGTTCATTGGCATGATTACCAATTACAAAAACGATTACGTAAACAATATTATTAAACTCAACGAAACTAATCAGCAAATACTCAACGTTATTGTGGCGCTAGTAGGCTTTGCGGTGGGATTTGGCATAATGACATTTATTGACAACTTCCATGGCAAGAGGGGCAAATTCCGACCTATAGCTTTGATATCGGCTATACCTATGGGC
>CAMWPK010000148.1 GCA_947176115.1 uncultured Clostridia bacterium | reverse complement strand
TAAATTGCAAACACCACTTAACGCCTTACAACAGGCTTTTTTAAGTTTTAATCGGTAGAGATATTTCGACTTCACTTCGTTTCGCTCAATATGACATTAAAATGTACTTTCAATAAGCCTATGTTACATCAACTAAAACTTATGTCATTATTACCGATATTACGTCATTTCGACTGAAGCGTAGCGAAATGGAGAAATCTCAACCGATTATTACTCATTCAAGCAAAGCATCTCCGCTGGGTCAACATCTAGTACTTTACACTAATTAGTTTTTATTCTTTCCGTTTGGAATAAAATCACGTCCTACAAGCTCATCAAGACTTATTCCGTAAAAGTCTGCTAATTGAACGCAAAAATCGATGCACAATAAAGTGCAATTCAAGTATTTAGCAAAAAAATTTGTAATAATGTGATAAATGAGATAAAACTACGCAACAAAAGATTCAGTAATATGGCAAATGTCAAACGGTCTAATCTGTCATTTCGAGCGTAGTCGAGAAATCTCTACCTTTTGAAAAATTGATTATTACATCCACCTGTTGGGTGAAAATAATTACACACCCTTTTACAAATGATATAATAATACAAACAAATAAAGGAGATAAAACTATGCAACTTAAAGATTCAATTATATGGCAAATGTCAAACGGTCTAAGAGGACACTTTGAAGATATCCCTTTGAGCGAGGACTATCAAAAAGCTAAACAAGAAACGGTAGAAAAAATGGAAGCGCTTGAGGAAAAACTTAAAAAATATCCTGAACTTTATACTCTGTACAAAGAAGTGCTAGACGCAACTGATAATGAATATTTTATATACGCCGACGACGTATATCGAGAGGCTTTTGCCTTTGGACTTGCTATTGGGCGGGAAGTTTTTGAAACTTCTCTACTACGTTCGAGATAATATAGAGCGTTTTGATTATCTAATATGTCATTTCGACTGAAGCGTAGCGTAATGGAGAAATCTCATCCGATTATACCGAAGTATATAACTGCTTATACGGATTTGCGGAGTTGGCAGTCAGGACAAAAAACTCTTTGCTCATTATTTCTTTAGGGTCATTGCCGAAGTATTGGCAATACTCCTTGACGTATTGCTCTATCTCCTGCAAATCTTGGGAGTTGGCAACTCTTGCGACAATTTGTTCCGGCAAGTCGGGCAACTGCTCGCTACGCAAGATAATCTTACCGCCGTGCATACCGTTGCCGGTAAAAAAGCCAACGTTGGTCTTGCTATCGGTATTGATACCAAGCACTAGAATTATACCGCCTGCTTGGTACTCGCCGAGGAAACTCCCCGCTTTTCCGCCAATGACAAGTACGGGAAATTTATCCTTGTAGGCTTTCATATGTATTCCGGCGCGATAGCCTGCATCGCCTTTGATAAAAATCTTTCCTCCGCGCATAGAATATCCCGTTGCGTCACCGCTGTTGCCGTGAATAACTATCAAACCATCGTTCATAGTATCGCCGATAGCGTCTTGCGCGCTACCGTTGACGACAATTTTACAGCCATCGAGATACGCCCCCATAGCGTTACCGGGAGTGCCGTTGATAGTTATTTCCTTACCGCCGACGCCCGACGCAATATATCTGTGACCTTGCGCATTGTCGATTATTATTTGCTTTTCCTCAGTTTCGCGAATTAACTTGCCTATTTCGGAAAAGTGCTTATTTGTACAGTCTATCTTTAACATTTATCTATCCTCTTTTAATTTGTAGAGATTTCTCCGCTCCGCTTCGGTCAAAATGACGCCAGCTTGCGCGACCGTGGAGATTGGCGCGATTTTTGTCCGTGCGACGGCAACCGAGCGGTGAGCGTACTTTCCGTACGTGACCCCGAGGGCGACCTAGTCGTTAGGGCGAAAGGCGCGCCGATATACACGGTCGCCTACTCTCCGGCGTGTTTTATGCCGAGTATTTCTAGTTCCTTCTCATTGAGCCCCACTCCGCGAAGCATAAGCCTATTGCCTTTTAGCGCCTCGATAGAGTTGATACCCATACCGCCCATCATCTCTTTTATTTCGTGAGTCCAAGCGGTGACAAGATTGACTAATCTATCGCAACCTTCGTCAGGATTAAGTCTTTTGACTAGCTCGGGAATTTGCGTAGCAATACCCCAGTTGCACTTGCCGAGGTGGCAAGACCTGCAAAGATGACAGCCCATTGCCATAAGAGCCGATGTAGCGATATAACAAGCGTCTGCGCCCAAAGCGATTGCTTTGACTACGTCCGCGCTGTTGCGGATAGAACCGCCGACAACAAGCGATACGTTGCCTCTAATGCCCTCGTCACGAAGTCTTTTGTCTACGCTCGCCAATGCAAGTTCTATAGGAATACCCACGTTATCTCTAATTCTCGTAGGAGCCGCGCCCGTACCGCCTCTAAATCCGTCTATTACGATTATATCCGCTCCGCTTCTGGCAATACCGCTTGCTACGGCGGATACGTTGTGAACGGCGGCAACCTTAACCGCGATAGGCTTTTTGTACCCCGTAGCTTCTTTAAGCGAATATACGAGTTGTCTTAAGTCCTCAATAGAATAAATATCGTGGTGTGGCGCAGGAGAAATAGCGTCGCTACCTACAGGTATCATTCTCGTCTTGGAGATGTCGCCCACTATCTTCGTACCGGGGAGATGTCCGCCGATACCAGGTTTTGCGCCCTGACCTATCTTGATTTCTATGCACTCGCCTGCCTCAAGATAATCTTTGTATACGCCGAATCTACCCGAAGCGACTTGAACTATAGTGTTCTTTCCGTATTGATAAAAGTCCTCGTGAAGTCCGCCCTCGCCCGTATTGTAGAATATACCCAGCTTCTGCGAGGCTTTGGCAAGCGAAGCGTGAGCATTGTAACTGATAGAACCGTAGCTCATTGCGGAAAACATTATCGGCGTGCTTAGTTTAAGTTGAGGTTGAGAGTTGTTGACAATCTTGCCATTTTCATCTCTGACGATTTTATCGGGCTTGCTTCCCAAGAATACAGTCGTTTCCATAGGCTCTCTCAAAGGGTCTATCGACGGATTGGTAACTTGCGAAGCATTGATAAGTATCCTATCCCAATATACGGGCAAAGGTTGAGGATTGCCCATTGACGAGAGAAGTACGCCTCCGCTCTCGGCTTGACGGTAAATCTCTTTCATTGCTTCCGCCGACCAGTTGGCGTTTTCTTTATACGTATTGTCCGACTTGACGATTTTGAGCGCTCTCACAGGGCACGTCGCAACGCACCTATGACAGTTGACGCACTTGGTGTCGTCCGCAACCAATACTCCTCTTTTCTCGTCAAACTTATGCACCTCGTTGGCGCATTGCTTGACGCATATCTTGCAGTTGATACACTTGTTGTTATCTCTGACTACCTCGTAAGGAGGATAAATATAATTGATAGACATATTACTTTACCTCCTGTCTCTTAAACACCTCTGACGCTGCCGACGATATGAAGTGGGTAGATCTAGGTGGTCGCCGGATCATTAAAAAAATGTTGGTGGGGGGGGG
>CAMWPK010000147.1 GCA_947176115.1 uncultured Clostridia bacterium | reverse complement strand
TGGAATATGACATATGCAAAAAGTTTAACGTCCCTTTCTATCATTGCGATTGCATAAAGCTAGATAGAAGCAAATTAAGCAAAAATTTATTTATACCTATAAAGCTACCTAAATATATCAAAGACGCAAAGAAAATTCTTTTAGATAACAACGTAGACGTAGTATTTTCTAAAGGAGGTTACGTGGCAATGCCCGTAGTCTACGCGGCAAAATCACTCTCGATACCAACGGTGTGCCACGAATCCGATTACTCTTTGGGACTTGCCAACAAACTCAACAGCCGTTTTGCCAAAGGTATCATCACTTGCTTTGATAGCACTTGCAATAAGCAAAAGACCAAAGTCTTTGCCAACCCAATTCGTAAAGACTTCTTTGACACGCACCCGCAAAACGTATTTGAAAAACACTCTCTCAACCATTTCCCCCCAATTCTTTTAATTATGGGCGGTTCGCTTGGCGCAAAGGCAATCAACGACGTAATATACAAAAGCCTTGACGAATTATGCCGTAAATACCAAGTTATTCATATTTGCGGTAATACGATGGAACCGATTGAGCACAAAAATTATATCCAAATAAAATATACAGACGATATTCAAGACTATATCTCCGCCAGCGATTTAATTATATCAAGATGTGGCGCAGGCGCTTCTACAGAAATCAACGCGCTAAATAAAAAGGCTTTATATATCCCTTTGGCAAATAAGTCCTCTCGAGGCGACCAAGTGCTCAATGCGCGCTATCTTACCCAAAACGGTTACGCGCTTATGCTTGAAGAAAGGGATTTAGATAAGGAAACTCTGCTTAGAATGCTCGACCAACTTGCAGATTTTGACAAAAAAATATACGTTTATGACCGCAACAACAACTCAAAGATAGTAGATTACGTCAGTAAGATAGCATATCAATATGCGTTAGCCACTTCGCACAATGCATACTGATTCGACGTTTATTTGACGTTGGTCAAAGACTCCTGAAGTTTCTTAAAGTCCACTTTACCTATTTGAGTAAGTGGCAATGATTCCACACGCTCAATAACTTTGGGCATATTGTATTTGAGCAAATTATTGCCAATATGCCCTCGCAGAGCGTCAATAAATGCATCGTCGCATACTACGCCGTCCTCAGTCACTATATACAATTTAAGGAAGTTTTTGCCGTTTTCCTGATAAGGTATAATACAAGACCTCAACACGCCGTCAAAAGCGTTGACGCAGTCCTCAATCTCTTGCGGATAGATATTGATTCCGCTTATTTTTATCATTCTCTTAATTCTATCGACAAAGTACACGTAACCATCTTCGTCCATATAACCTATATCGCCGGTCTTTAGCCATTTAAGACCTTGACTATCAGTAAAAAATACTTCTTTGTCAAGCTCAGGGGAATTGTAATAACCAGTCATCATGGTATTGCAAGATATTACGATCATACCGCGTTCCATAGGATTGAGAAATTTATTATTGTCGTCAATGATAGCAAAATAATTATTCTTTATAGGCTTGCCGACAGTAGAGTTATCCTTATGGATATCCATTGTATTGACGCAACAAATACCGCCCTCAGTCAACCCGTAACCCGCGCAGAGCTTAATAGGATTGCCATACTTTGCCATAGTATCCTCAAAAGTCTTCTTAAGTTCTGCCGAAATTTTTTCGCCACCGCAATAACAATTCTTGATTTTCTTGAGCTTCCTGCCTTTGAATTTACCGCATGCAAGCATTTTAGAATACATACTCGGCACGCCTGCTATATACGTAACTCTTGCGCGACTTATCAATCTGCATGTGCCCTTAGGATTGAATTTGGGCATCATAATAGCTTGTCCGCCACCGCACAGAACGGTATGCATACAAATGCCCAAACCGAAATTATGGAACAAAGGCAAGACCATAAGCATTCCGTCTTTATCATCAACGCCTCCGCCGATAAGGTCTATAGCGTTATCAGCCAAGTGATTAAAAGAATCGTTGGAAAGCATTACAGTCTTTGATACGCCGGTCGTACCGCCACTGTGCATATATATGGCGATATCATCGCCCTTAATATCTACTTCTTTAAGTTGAGATTTGTTCAAAGTATCTTTGAATTTGACTATATGATTGCCGTATTTAATATCCTTAACCTTGCCATACTTAAATGCATTGTAGGGTATCTTAAAAGCCTTAGGCAAAAAATCGCTTGCGCTACATAGTATCACCGGCTTGTCGCTGTCGTTCAAAAAATCGTATTTGTAGAAAAATTCGTCAAAGAGTATAAAAGCCTTGCTATTCATATCTTTTGCTATTCTCTCAAGTCCGTCGCGCGGAATTAGAGGATGCACTAGATTTGCTACTGCGCCAATGGCATTTATGGCGTAAAAACATACGATAGCGTTGGGAATATTGCCAAGACACAACACCACGTTGTCACCCTTGCCAATTCCCAAAGATTGAAGATAACCGCCAAAGCTCTTGACAGTTTCCTTAAACTTTTTAATACCTATCGACGCTCCGAAAAAGTCCCAAACCTTGTTGGTATCAGGAAGTCTATTCGTTTCGTCTTGAAGATATGCAAACATTGACTTATTGAATTTTGCCATTGTATATAGTCCGCCTTACTGCGAAAGATGCTCCAATTTAATACTGTCTTGCATACTTGCCAACGCTTGCTCCGCTACGGCGAAGTTATTGCCTTTCTTAAAAAACAACTTTTCCAAAACTTTGAATATAGTATAAGATATTGCAAATCCCCAAATTACGTCAGAAAGGAAGTGCGCGTCATCGCATATACGCGATATTGCCGTCAACAGCACGAAAGCCGAACATACTCCGTAAAGCGTATATTTAAGCCACTTTTTCTCACGCCACTTAGGCAATATTCTATAAAGCGCGCACAATAAGAATATGTGAGTAGCCGAACTGGTATGTCCGGACGGGAAAGATGAATAATGATAATCGTCATTCAATACAATTCTTGACGTATCAGGCTTGAACCAAGGCGTAAAATAAGAATACCCGTCATGTCCGAGATTGTTTTCCTTTAGCATATCTCTGAATCTCATTCTGTGCCACACCGTTTTAATTGCTTGATTTACGACAAGCGCAACGAGTAAATAACATATTGCAAATATGGCAAACTTAAAGAGTATATATCTCGTCTTCTTTGGGATAAACTTGCCAAGATACAAACCAAGTCCCGATGCGCAAAGCGCAAGAATTCCCATCAATGCATAGAACTTCATGCCGTCTAAGCCTCTTTGTTGTATCATATCGGCAACTTCGCTCTTAAAGCAAAGAATGACCCAACCTGCAATACTCATCAACGCCATAGCTACCTTAAACGTCTTGCGCCACTTATAAGCAACAAGGTCGTCGCTATAGAAGAGCATTACTGCAAATATCGGCAAAATAAAGTATGCGGGATACTCTGCAATTATTGAAAATAAAAATGCAAACGCCGTCTTAGCCCAGTTGCCGTTTATCGACTTAGAAAGCGCCTTGTTGATAACAAGGTCGTAGTATTCTCCTGCGCGATTTTTGAAACAAAGAAATATCAACACTGCAAGTAGCGCAAGAGCTACTGCGCCATGAATTGATATCGATATAATTCTATTCTTTTTTTCTTCTCCCAACATAATACCCCTACTATAAACTTTATAAAGTTAC
>CAMWPK010000146.1 GCA_947176115.1 uncultured Clostridia bacterium | reverse complement strand
CAGCTGGGAGAGCATCTGCCTTACAAGCAGAGGGTCATAGGTTCGAGCCCTATAGCTTCCACCAAATGCGGGAGTGGCTCAGTGGTAGAGCGTCACCTTGCCAAGGTGAACGTCGCGAGTTCGAATCTCGTCTCCCGCTCCAGAATTTTGTCACGTTTGTGTGATAAATTGCATACAATATCATGGAATGGCACCATAGCCAAGTGGTAAGGCAGAGCTCTGCAAAAGCTTCACCCCCAGTTCAAATCTGGGTGGTGCCTCCAAAAAAAGCTCTTGCTAATCAATGCAAGAGCTTTTCAATTTTTTAATATATGCTGCTGTGGTGGAATAGGCAGACACAAGGGACTTAAAATCCCTCGAGGGCGACTTCGTACCGGTTCAAGTCCGGTCAGCAGCACCAAGCTAGGTGAATTTTCGGGGTGTAGCGCAGTTTGGTAGCGCGCTTGGTTCGGGACCAAGAGGCCGTGGGTTCGAATCCCGCCACTCCGACCACACTAAAAGACTTGCGGATTAGCCAAGCAATAGAAAACGAGGGGTTTCCCTCGCTTCTTTCTATTCCTCTGATACAACAATACAAAGAATAAATCACATAATATGAGGTGTGTATGGAAATCAACACTATAGAAGAGCAATTTAATATTGTTGCAAAAGAGTATGATGTAAACAGAAAAAAGTTTATTCCTTGTTTTGAAGAGTTCTACGACAATACAACGAAGTTTATCGCGTCAAATATTTCATATCCTAAGTCAGTCGTGGATTTAGGAGCAGGTACGGGGCTATTGTCGTACTTTTGGTATAAATATTTTCCAAAATCTAAATATATTCTAGTTGATATTGCAGAAGAGATGCTCAAAGTAGCAAAGGAAAGATTTGCTACTTTGGACAACGTATCTTACGCTATAGAAGATTATTCGCAAATCTTACCGACAAATGAGGTAGACGTATTCATATCTGCTTTGTCTATACATCATTTGCGCAATAGTAACAAAAAGGATTTATTCAAGCGCATATATGACAAGTTGCCTATAGGCGGAATTTTTGTGAATTATGACCAATTTCGCGCAGGAACTAAAATGCTTGACGGCTGGTTCGATACGTATTGGGAAAATGGCTTGCAAAACAGCGGTTTAACGGCAAATGACATTGAGTTATGGCGAGATAGGAGAAAGTTGGATAAAGAGTGTTCAGTTGAGCAGGAAGTCGAAATGCTTGCAAGTAGCGGTTTTAAGCAAGTAAAATGCTTATACTCATGCGGTAAATTTTCTGTTATAGTTGCAATAAAAACGGACGCGGAATAAGCCTCGTCCGTTTAATTATATATTTTACAAATTGCGTTATTTTTGCGCGTTTACCGCAAAACTTAGGCTCTCTATATCTTCGTTGCTACCGCCGACGACAAGAATATCGTCTGCTTTGAGTACGGTATCGCCAAGCGGGGTAGTGATAAGTTCGTCGTTGGCGCGTATGATTATGAGGACGTTGACGGCGTATCTATTTCTTAAAGCCAATTCGCTCAATGTTTTATCCACCCATTTGTCTGCGATGTTTATCTCGGCGATTGAATATCCTGATACAATTTCCATATGGTTTTGGATATTTGGATTTATAAGTTGCGTAGCTATCTTAATAGCTATAGCGGCTTCGGGATATATGACGTTATTTACGCCTATTTTGCTAAGCAGTTTTCCGTGTTTTTCATTGTGCGCTTTGGCGATAATATTTGGACAGCCCAATTCTTTGCAGGTGAGGGCGGTGATTATTGACGCTTGGATATTATTGCCTATGGCAATTACTACGGTATCGAAATTTTCGATAGCAAGCGACCTAAGAGTGCTTTCTTCCGACACGTCTGCGACTATTGCGTGCGTACTGAAATTGGATACTTCGTGAATTCTTTCTTCATCAATGTCTACAGCAAGAACTTCGTAGCCGTAATTATAAAGAGCCTTGGTAATTTCCGCTCCGAATCTTCCCATACCGAGTACTGCAAATTGTTGTTTTTTTTGGTGCTTAAATCTTTTCATAATTTTATCCTTTTGCCGACGGGCTATACGTTGATATTAGCCTCTGGGTATTTGATTTTTGATATTTCTCTGTGAGACTTTGCAAATGACATAAAGAAGGTAAACGCTCCTATTCTTCCCAAGTACATGTCTATTATAATAACTAATTTACTAAGCGTTGACATTTTAGAAGTTACGCCCATGGATAGTCCGCAAGTGGAGTAGGCGCTTATCTGTTCATATATCAGCATCAACAAGTTTTCCGTGCCTTTATTGTTTTCTGCCGTAAAAATCACCATAGCGCTAATAAATAATATGAACATTGCAAGCAAAACTGTGCTTGAGGCTTTTGCAAGGATATTAGTACCTATGGACTTTTTATCAACTACGTATTCTTTCTTTTGTTTAAGCGTAGCAATTACGTAGGCTATAAGTATATACAAAGTTGTTACTTTAATACCGCCTCCGGTAGAACCCGGCGCGGCGCCTATGAACATCAAAGCCATGGAAAGAGATATTGATAGGTTGCGCATTTTATCTACCGGTATGCAAGCAAAGCCCGCCGTTCTGTTGGAAACGGAGTGGAAATAACAATTTACCCATTGTCCGAGAAGCGACATATTGCCTATGGTGTCGGGATTTTTTCTCTCTGCAAGCCAGAATACAAAAGCTCCGCCAAAAGTCAAAGCCAAAGTCATTACCACAACGACCTTGGTATGTAATGACCATTTAGAAAACTTTTTGTGTTCAAATACGTCCACCAGCGCGATAAAGCCCAGACCGCCAAAGCCTATCAAAAGGGCGAGGGTAATAAGTATAAGATAGTTGTTGTTGTAATCCACCAACGATACGCCGGTAATGGAAACTATGTCAAAACCTGCATTGCAAAACGCCGAAACGCTGTGGAATAATCCGTACCAAAGCGATGTGCCGAAAGGAATCCCTTGAATACAAAATCCTATTGTTAGGAAAACTATACCGATAGTTTCTGCGCCCAGCGCCAAAATCATAATTTTTATTGCGATACTCTTAAGACCTTGCATGCTATTCTGCGACATCTCTTCGCTCATAGTAAGTCTTCGGCGCAGAGTAAGTTTTTTGCCTAGCATAGAATAGAAGAAAGACGTGAAAGTCATGAAGCCAAGACCGCCAATCTGAATAAGTATAAGAATTACTATTTGTCCGAACGTCGAGAAAGTGCCCGCAGTAGGGGTCACAGAAAGTCCCGTAACGCAAGTGGCGGAAGTTGCTGTAAACAGCGCGTCAATGAAATTTATACTTTTGTCCTTTTTCGTTGAAAACGGAAGCAAAAGCAGAAGAGTGCCGATTAAAATAATGAGCAAAAAGCCCAACAGCAAGAGCCTTGCGGTTGTCAAATGAGAAATTATTTTATTTTTTCTTGAGCGAGTCAGAATAGAATCGCTCAACTTCAATTGGCGTTGCATTTATTTTGTCAGCCTTTTCAAAGTTCTTGCTATATATTATATATCAATGAATAATAATTTGCAAATATTTTTACGCCCTAAAAGAGCAGAGTGTGAATATAGATAAATTCTAGACAAATATTGCTATTAAATATCGCCAAGCTTAGCGTTTACATAAATTTCTATGGCAAAGTTTTCAAAAAGGCTTGATTTATTAGCTCATTTCAGAATATGATATATATGTATAAC
>CAMWPK010000145.1 GCA_947176115.1 uncultured Clostridia bacterium | reverse complement strand
CCCCCCCCCCCCCCCCCCCCCCTTTTTTTTTTCAAGCAGAAGACGGCATACGACCGCCTGAGATGTCTCGTGGGCTCGGAGAGGTGTATAAGCGACAGGTACAAAACGGTTACGAATATCTTATCGAATTGCGTATTAACGACGGCAACGAAATCAAGAAAATCGAGATAGGCAGAACGTCTATTATCAACAACGGCAACGTGGGCTACAGCATCAAGTTCTCAGACTTGACGGACGTCGCATACGACCACTCTATCGCGCTTAACGGCGGTTACGAAATAGTTGTGACTGCAATCGGCCACGGATACTTCACTGATTCAGACTCGATTACGTGTAGCGCTACTCTTCCGCAATCTTCGTCTAACCCCGACTTGAACGGCGACAATGGCAACGAAGTTGAAACTATTGTGAATAAAAAGATTGCTTAAAGCTATAAACAACTAAAAGCGGGAGTATCACTCCCGCTTTTTATTACGCAATAATTTGTTAATTAATAAAATTTATACTGTCACTTATTTATATTCAATTAAAACTTGATTATGATATGCAAAGCATGTTGCTCTTTTGGCAATATCTTGTATTGCGGTTTAGTGCAAGCCATAGCAGGCACGTCGCCGCCAACTCCCCTTTGCTTGCCGTCTACGCATATAGTAAGCATATCTTCTCTCTCTAATTCATGCAAGTGTTGTGCTTTGTGCAACGTATCGCAAGTATAAGGATGAATAGTCATCTCAAAGGCTTTATCGACCGCTTTAATTGACACGCCATTTACTCCGCCAACGCTCGCGTATCTCACGCCCGTGTGATTACCGTTTTCTTGAGGATAGAGATAGTCGTGTATGAATTCCTCTGCTACGCCTTTCCACAATCCGAGTTTTGACGCGGTAGCTCTGTCACAGTAATTCTCGTGAGGTCCCTTAGCGTACATTTCAATGCCGTCAACGCCCTTTGCCAAGCGGAAAGTAAATCCGTATCTCTCTAAATCTTTTGAACATACGAGATTCATTTGCATATCGATGGCTCCGTCGCCACCAAAGACGTAAGTGGTGTGAAGTTTTTTGAGATACCTCATACTCCAGTCAATTTCTGCAATAACCGCTCCTTGCTCTTCTCTCACGGATACGCGCTTTGCTTTCAAAGTCTTTTGCGCATTGCGGAAAGCGTTTACGCCCATGACGGTATTGGCAATTATCTTTGGCACTTGCGGAAGCGCGTCGTTGTCGATAGTAGCCCTCACAAAGTTAGGTCTTATAGGCGAAGTTAACTTTTCTTTGCCATTTACCGTTGCGGAAACTATTGAGCCATTTTCCAATACGAACTTGATTTCGCCGGCTGTAATAACGTAGTTTTTACCATCTTGTTTGAACGTCGCTCCCTTAGCAATTTCAGGCGCGTTAAATTCGTATTCTTGCAGTACGAATTGCTCATACGCAACTACGTGTCCTTTGTCCGCCCACTTACTGTCCTTTGTCGTAGCCATAGCAACGTTACATACGACTTCATTGTCTTTTGGCAAATCTATCTGCTTGTCGAGAAGTTCTACTGATACGCTCTCGTCCGGCGCGCAATTTACTGAAAAGGTTCTTGAATACAATTCCTGCCCCTCGGCAAGCAAAGTCGCTTTCAGTTCAAACTCGCTCAAGTCGGTAAATCTGTGGCGGTTGAGAATAGTAAGCGTATTACCCTCTAGCGTAAACTTGGCTTGTTGGTATTGATAACGCACTTCGAATAAAGCCGGATTTGGCGAACGGTCGGCTCTTACTATACCGTTAAAGGCAAAACGACCTGCGTTGGGCTTATCCCCAAAGTCACCGCCGTAACACCACTTATCTTTACCGTTTTCCTCGCGACGTATACTTTGGTCTGCAAAGTCCCAAATATATCCGCCTGCCAATCTGTCATACTTATAAAATTCTTCCCAATAATCGCTGAAATTGCCAAGGCTATTGCCCATACAGTGCGCGTATTCGCATTGAATAAAGGGCAAATTGCGATACATCTGAGGAGTGTATTTGCTACCCATTGGCGACCAAAGCGCCAAGCAGTGACGCATGGGCTTGTTTTCGCCTATGACGGGCATCTTCTCAACCTTAGAATACATCTCGCTGAGAACGTCGCCCACTTCGCCTTTTTGGTCCGGCTCGTAGTGTATAAATCTCGTCTTATCAAGTTGTCTTACTGCGTCTTTCATTGCGTAAAAGTCCTTGCCGAAACCTGCCTCGTTGCCCATAGACCAACTTATGATACACGGGTGATTGCGAAGTCTTCTTACCATATTCGTCGCTCTGTATACGCATCCGTCTTTCCACTTTTTGCTACTCTTTGGCAAAAACATAGCAAGTCCGTGCGACTCAAGATTTGTTTCCGCCATTACGAGAATGCCGTATCTGTCGCAAAGTTCATAGAATACGTCTTGATTGGGATAGTGCGAATTACGTATTGACGTGATATTATTAGCCTTGCAGAGCTGAATATCTTTCTCTATCAATTCCGCCGGAACAGCATGACCGTAATCGGGATGGAATTCGTGACGGTTTACGCCGTATATCTTAATGACCTTACCGTTGAGTTTGATAAAAGGTCCTCTGCCGTCTTTCATTGGCTCTATCTTTATCTCTCTGAATCCAAAGTGAGAGCGACGCGTATCTATCAGCTCTTCGCCGTCGTAAAGTCTTACTTCCACGTCGTATAGATTAGGATACTCGTGCGACCAAAGTTTCACGTCGTCAATATCCGCCGACAGCGTCAATTCTTTAGAAGTATCTTTTGCTACTTCGCCTATATTTTGCTCCATTGTGGCGACGCTCTTTCCGTCAAATGCCAATTCGACTTTCGCCGTTAAATCACACGTTTCTATATCCTTAACTTCTACGGTTAGGTCTGTGACAAACTTTGCCTTGGTATATTCTTCTATCAACTCGCTGTGAGTAAAGTAATCAGCTATTTGCGCCTTTGGCTTATAAATCAGCCATACGCTACGGAATATACCCGATATGCGCCACATGTCTTGGTCTTCAAGATAACTTCCCGTCGTATATCTGTATACTGACACTGCAAGTTTATTTTTACCCGCCTTAACAAGCGGAGTTATATCGTATTCCTGCGGAGAAAAAGTATCTTCGCTATATCCCACAAATTGACCGTTGACGTATATATCTGCGCAACTGTTGATGCCGTCAAAACGCAAGTATATATCTTTTTGGCTCTCCTGCGCCTCAAATTCAGTGACGTAACAGCCCACTTCGTTGTAGCGAGTCTTTACGCGAGGTATGTCAGCTATATTGTATTGCGACAAAGCGTGAGGATAAATATAATTGGTATATATCGGCTGTCCGTAGCCTTGAATTTGCCAGTTGGACGGAACTTTAATCTTATCGAAATTCTCTAGCGTTGCGCCCACGCTTTCGTATCCCAAAGGTATCTTGTTTGGATTTTCTACCAACCTAAAATCCCATTCTCCGTCAAGACACTGAGCAGTAGCGTTGCCCTCTTTATCAAGCGGAAAACCCGATGCGTAACGCTTGATTGAATTTACGTCGAATACTGACAACTTCTTCCAATAATTCATAACCTTCTCCTTAAATACGAATAACGCGCGTATTTATAATATTATATCACAAATAATCTATAATTTCAATACAAAAATCCATAATATCAAACAATATTATTACTTTTAGGCTTAAGGATACTTATTGA
>CAMWPK010000144.1 GCA_947176115.1 uncultured Clostridia bacterium | reverse complement strand
CGCCAGACTGTTTCCATATAATATTCAAATCCTTTTTCTTTATCTCATATGCGTCGATATTACTATCAGAGCCGTTTAGTTGCGTATAGTGTATATTGTAATTTGCGCTAACCGCATTATCTCTAACGTAAGACGCGCTGTAAAAGCCTGGAGTTACTTTGTTGCCGGAAAGCGTGTCGTCACCGCCACTACCGCCGAGCAATCTTATAGCTATCTCCTTGGCAAATTCAAGCTCGCTAGTCTTATTTGCAGACGAATAGAACTTAACCTTGAGTAAGTCTTTCAAAGTGTCGGAATCGGGTATTGCGTCGCCGTAATGAGCGCCGTTGTAATGAGTAAAGTCGATATAGACTTCAGCCACGTTGATTTGTATTCTGACACTGCCCACTCTTGTAGTGTGGTTAGGAGCGGTAATTCTATAACTTATATCATAAGTTTGGGCTTGCTTCAACTTCAAATCGGTAGTATAACCGCTTGTCGCATAAGCAGACGGAGCCTCTACCTTGTACTCAACTTTGATAGTACCGTCAGCGAAAAGAGTACCATAGTTGGCAGATTCATAACCGCTCATTCTCTCTTGCAATTTGTCGTTTTCTATAGCAATAGTCTGCTCTTGGCCATTGTAAGTCTTGGACTCCAAACTTGACTCTGTAAACAGTATCGTAGCAGGAGAAACAACGAATTTTGCGCCTACACAGCTTACCAACGTATAGTTGGAATTGCCAATACCTTCTACGCTAATTGCATAACCTGATTCGTTGACCTTAAAATATCTATCAGCCGGAGCGCCTTCATATACAGGTTCTGCGCTATTACCCGATGTATAATCATTAGCCGTGGTAGCTACCTTGACGGCAAATACATTGGAAGCCAAGTCTACAAGCGGTGTCTTGCCATCGCTAAAGCCATTGGCGAAAGCCACGGAAAATACGCCCGCTACGTCAACGCTTGACTTAAACGAGTTCATATAAGCGTCCCATGCTTGCATTACGTTGCCATTGCTTCCGTACGTTCTTGCGCGGTCAGACAAAGTAACCGTGATAGGACGAGGATTGATGGTAAATCTACCTGCAGAAAGCTGGGTATCCGAATATGTATAGTTGCTATTATCCAAACTTACCGTAACGTCATAGGTGCCTGCATTAATTGCATTACCGCCGTCTTTTAGACTTACGGTAGCCTTAACTTCCATACCCTTAGCCTGATCCTTAGCGACCAACTCGCTAGAAGCAATAGTAGCTTGCGATCTGTGACCGGTATCGCCGTCATAATAAGACGAGGTGTTGGACCAAGTCAAAGTTACTGATTTAGGCAATACTTCGTACGTATTTCCGTCATAATTTACGCTGGTTGCTACTCTATCTTGCCAATCGGAGTTTACGTCTGCAAGTATTTCATACTTGCCTGCTCCTAAGTACTCATTACCGTTGTAAGTTTCGCCTACAGAAGCTACGTGAAGTGTGAAGATTTGACCGATTAGACTGTTAGCCCAGTTTTTATCGCTCTCGTCAAGAGCATTTGTTGCTACGCAAGAAATCATACTCTTGGCTAGAATTTGCGCCGAATTCAACTTAGCTTCGCCATAAGTCTGCTCAATATTGCCACTGAAAGCCAAAGTCAATTCGGCTTTTGCGATTTCTACGGTAAATACGCCATCGTTTCTATCATTATAGTTGTTCGTATCGGCAGTAACCTTATAATATATAGTAGAAGTACCGATATCAGTCAAAGGAATACTATTGCTCCAAGTTTCCTTGTCAGTAGAAAGTTGGACAGATACCTTATTTCCTTCAAACAAATTGGTGAAATATTGGTTACCGCAACCGTCAACGCCGTTACCGCTACCCTCATAACTCAACTCGCTTGGAGCCGTGGTAGCGAAAGTAACGTTGTAAGCGGAATTTTTGTAAGGAATCGTTACTCTTTGGCTAACGTTGTTGATTTCAATATTGATTGGCGTAATCTTTATCGTACCGATAGCCTTATACTCATTCGGGTCGTCAGTATAATTTGCCCAACGCAAATTTAATTCCTGTCCCTCATAAGATACCGTCTTCTTAGGAGCAACTTCAAGAGTATAATCTCCTACGTTCTTGACGGCAAATTGATTGGCGCTGGTTACCTCTACCCCGTTGACCTTAACGTTGTAGAAATCCAAATTCAGTCCCGACCAAGAGGAAGCCAAATTAACGTTGGCGCCGTTGTATTGAGTAGATATATTGTTGGAAGTAAAATCTTTTACTGCAAAGTAACCGTTAAGTATACCGGTTGCATTATCTATTTGCACTTGACTAACTTCTCTGCTAGTAAGTACGTCTGCTTGAGCATTAAAGGAATTAACGAAATTGGTATAGAAATTGCTATCCCCCATTATCTCATTGAGGATGTCTTTATACTTAGCTTCATCAGTAGCCAAAGGCTTAAGTCTTTCTACTGCAGAATTCAACGCTGACTTATCGTAGATTACGATTTTCATTGTAACTCCGCTAGCATAAGATACGCTAGCAAAGCCGGGAACGCTAGCAAAATTGCCGGTAACTCCGCCGTTGCTAAAAGTTGTAGAAGCCAATACAGCCTTCCAATCTCTAGAACCCGTACCAATATTGCCGTACCATTCGGAATACGCAAGCGTAAATCCCGTCATCGCCTCATAAGTAGCGACAGGATTGCTTGCCGAATAAGTAGCGCCTACGTTAGCCTTATTCTTATAAGTATCGCTAATAGTACCGGTAAGAGGAATTTTGACGCCGACCACAGAACCGACGGAATTTTTCGTATGTTCCCAAACGCGCGCTCTGACACCGTGGTTTCGATTGCTATTTTTTTCCAAATTATCCACTTCCAATGCATGATTGGAGTTAGAAGTAGTCAGCAAGTCATAACTCGCCGCGCCGTAAGCGGTAAAGACGGTCTCCATAGTCCTGGCATTACCGTAAGCCGTCGTATCTCCGTTGAACGTAGTATCGTAAGAACCAAAGATATTATCAAAAATACCCGTGCCGTGACCCGAAGGATTAACCCAAGTCCTATTATTTGTATATGCATAAGAGTCATAGGCGATATAATAACCCGAATCAGTCAAACTCTCCGTCTTATCCATATATATGACGCTTGGATATAATACCTTTACGTATCCGCCGTCAGCATCAGTATTAGCGCCGTTGACGTTTATGTATGCAACGGATGCGTTACTTGTAGACGGCACGTACTGCTTTATTCCGTATTGCGGACTAACTGACGTATTCGTCGGTCCGACAATATCCGGATTGTAGTACGTAGCAGGCGCTGTCAACAGACATGCCGTAGTCACTACCGCAACGAGCAGAATCGACAACGTAACAAACGCTGTGATTTTGCGTCCTTTAGATAATTTCATAAAATTCCCTCCTAATATACTTAAGAAATCTAATATAAATAAATTTATACAATCTTAATTTATCATATAAAACATAGTGTTGTCAATGTTATTTTTAATTTTCTTGCGCCAAAATTTGGAAATTTTTAATAAAGGTTATAAAATTTGATAAATTTTTAACAAAATAGTTTTAGATTCTTCGACTTCGCTACGCTCCGCTCAGAATGACGTCGAAGTCGAAAGGTCTTAATTCAATTTTATAATACTTTGGATAAAAAGTCTTTAAGTCTTTCGTTCTGCGGATTATTGAATAGTTCTTCGGGGGTATTCTCTTCTACGATATTTCCGCCGTCAAGGAAAAGCACTCTATTGGCAACTTCCTTTGCGAAGCCCATTTCATGAGTTACGATAACCATCGTCATAC
>CAMWPK010000143.1 GCA_947176115.1 uncultured Clostridia bacterium | reverse complement strand
TAATATGGGTATAGGTATGGTGCTTGCCGTGGACAAGTCTATTGCTAAGTCGGTAGTTGAAGAACTAAAGGCTCTTGGCGAAGAGGCTTACGTAATCGGCGAAGTTACGGATAAGAGCGGTCAGGTAGAATTATAATAGGTGTGCCTTGCAATTTTGCAGGGCATATCTCATTTTCGCATAAAAAGGGATTTATGAAAAATATAGCAGTATTTGCATCGGGTAGCGGTAGCGATATGCAATCAGTAATCGACGGAACTTTGAGCGGATTGATTGACGGAAAGGTCGTGGCGGTAGTTACCAACAAAGAGGGAATATTTGCAATCGAGCGCGCCAAAAAGCACGGTATTGACTGCAAAACTTTCAAGGCAAAGGACTACGGCGACAACAATACTAGAGATAAGGCAATAATAGAATATCTTAAGGGATACGATATTGACCTTATAGTATTGGCAGGATACCTTGCAATCGTCACTCCCGTATTGGTAGACGAATACGAGGGTAGAATTATCAACATCCATCCGTCTTTGATACCTAAGCATTGCGGAAAGGGTATGTACGGTCTTAACGTACATAAGAGCGTTATCGAAAGCGGTGACAAGGTAAGCGGTTGTACGGTGCACTACGTTGACTACGGCGCGGATACCGGCGCTATCATTGCCCAAGAGCAGGTGCCTGTCATTGAAGGTGATACGCCGGAAAGTTTGCAGGCGAGAATATTAGAGGTAGAACACGTGTTGCTACCCAGCGTAGTCGCAAAGTTATGCAAAGCAAATTAGACGCGTCTGCCGTCTGTATAAGTCATGGCATTTTACGGCGATAAGTACGTAAATAAATGTCTAATATCAATAAGATAAATAATTTTTAATATATAGAGGAGTTTGTTATGGCAAAGAAAGCGCTTATTAGCGTATCCGACAAAACGGGTATCGTAGAATTGGCAAAGAGTTTGATTGATTTCGGTTATGAGATTATCTCTACCGGCGGTACGTTGAAAGTACTCAATACGGCAGGCATCAAGGCGGTTGATATTTCTTCCGTTACGGGTTTTCCCGAGTGTCTTGACGGCAGAGTAAAGACCTTGCACCCAAAGGTACACGCGGGACTTTTGGCGATGAGGGACAACAAGGAGCATATGGACTTCCTTGCAAGTATGAATATTGACCCTATCGATATCGTTGTTGTCAATCTCTATCCTTTCAAAGAGACGGTAAAGAAGCCGAATATCGATTTGCAGACGGCTATTGAAAATATCGACATCGGCGGACCGACTATGCTTAGAAGCGCGGCAAAGAATTATCAAGACGTTGCGGTTATGGTAGATCCTGCCGACTACGCTAAGGTACTTGAAGAACTTAAGAGAGGTGGAATAACCAAAGAAACCAAGTTCTATCTTATGTACAAGGTATATCAGCATACATCTTATTACGATACTTTGATTGCCAACTATCTCCGTCAAAAACTTGACATTGAATTCCCAGAGCAATTTACTATGGCTTTTGACAAGGCTCAGGATATGAGATACGGCGAAAATCCGCACCAAAACGCAGTATTCTACAAAGAAGCGTTTGACGTGGAGTGTTCGCTCGCTGTTGCTCAGCAGTTGCACGGCAAAGAACTATCTTACAACAATATCAACGATACCAACGGAGCTTTGGATTTGCTTAGAGAGTTTTCCGAGCCTACGATTGTTGCAGTAAAGCACGCTAATCCTTGCGGAGTAGCGACAGCTAAGACGATAAGCGAGGCTTTCTTTAAGGCCAATGCCGCTGACCCAACTTCGATTTTCGGCGGTATCGTTGCTTCCAACCGTACTATTGATAAGGACACGGCGGAGCAGATTCACAAGATTTTTATTGAGATAGTGGTAGCGCCCGACTTCACCGACGAAGCGCTGGCTATACTCAAACAAAAACAAAATATCAGACTTTTGAAGTTGCCTAATATTTCAAAAGCAGTTCCTACGAATTGCTACGATATGAAGAAAGTCGTAGGCGGTCTTTTGGTACAAGAGTTTGACAGAATGGTCGTAGACAAGGATAAGTGTAAAGTAGTGACCAAGGCGCAACCTACAGACGCTCAAATCGAGGATATGATTTTTGCTATGACAGTAGTAAAGCATACCAAGTCCAACGCTATAGTAATAGCTAAGGATAAGACGATTTTGGGTATTGGCGGAGGACAGGTCAACAGAATTAGAGCGACCAAACAGGCAATTGAGCACTCTTTGACTGACACTCGCGGAGCAGTGCTTGCGTCAGACGCGTTTTTCCCGTTTGACGATTGCGTTGAAGCGGCGCACGAAGGCGGTATAGTCGCAATTATGCAACCCGGCGGAAGCATAAAGGACCAACTTTCAATCGACGCTTGCGATAAGTATGGCATTGCGATGGTATTCTCCGGCGATAGACACTTCAAACATTAAGCTAGCGCGTATATCGGCGCGCCTTCCGCTTAAGCGAAGCGGAGAAATATTTATCTATACAACCAAGGAGCATATATGAACGTATTAGTAATTGGAAGCGGTGGCAGAGAACACACAATATGTTGGTCGCTTGCAAAGAGTCCAAAGGTGGACAAAATCTATTGTTTGCCGGGTAACGGCGGTATAAGTCAAATTGCCGAGTGCGTACCTATTTCGGTAATGGACTTTGACGCAATTATCGACTTTGTGGACAGCCACAAGGATATAGAATTGACGGTGGTCGCTCCCGACGACCCGCTCGCAGGCGGTCTTGTAGATAGACTTGAAGAAAAGGGGCATAGGGCTTTTGGACCGAGAGCCAACTCCGCAATAATCGAAGCCAGCAAGGCTTTCTCTAAGTATTTAATGAAAAAGTATGGTATTCCTACGGCAAAGTATGAGGAGTTTGACAGTTATGACAAAGCCGTTGAGTATATCTCAGGCGCTAAGTATCCGCTTGTTGTCAAAGCCGACGGACTTGCGCTTGGCAAAGGCGTAATCATTTGTAATACCAAAGAAGAGGGACTTAAAGCTGTCAAGGAAATGATGATTGACAGCAAGTTCAAGGACGCAGGCAAGAGAGTTATCGTTGAAGAGTTTATGGTAGGACAGGAAGTATCGATACTTTCTTTCTGCGACGGCAAGACGATAATTCCAATGGTCAACGCCAGAGATCACAAAAGAGCCTACGACAATGACCAAGGTCTTAATACCGGCGGTATGGGTACTTTCTCTCCTTCGGCTATCTACACCAAAGAAGTTGAAGAAGAAGTAATGAATAAAATAATACTACCTACCGTAGACGCATTGAACAAAGAGGGCAGGACATTTAAGGGTGTGCTTTACTTTGGACTTATGCTTACGGACGACGGCGCAAAGGTAGTGGAGTACAACGCGCGTTTTGGAGATCCGGAAACTCAAGTTGTATTGCCAAGACTTAAGACTGATTTGTGCGATATATTCAACGCTGTCGTAGACGGTACGTTAGATAAGATAAATATCGAGTGGACGGACGATGCTTGCGTATGCGTAGTTATGGCAAGCGGGGGCTATCCGGAGAGTTATCAAAAGGGCAAAGAAATCACGATTGGCAATATTGCAGACGATATTTTGATATTCCACGCAGGCACGGCTATCAAGGACGGTAAACTTGTGACGAGCGGAGGCAGAGTCCTTGGCGTAACGGCTAAGGGCAAGGACATTCGCGAAGCAAGAGCAAAGGCGTACGAGGCGGTAAGTAAGATTAGTTTCGACGGCGCATTTTTCCGCACCTTTCTAGGTATCAAGAACTACTCTACCCACTGCGCATATCAGTCGAGAGCAACCTTTTTTACGCGGACTAAACGTCCTTTCGCCT
>CAMWPK010000142.1 GCA_947176115.1 uncultured Clostridia bacterium | reverse complement strand
ACTTACAACTACTGTTTTGTTGACCTTTGTCGGCTGTGGAGAAAGTTTTTCTAAAAATTCTATTATGTCGCAAATCAACAATAATCTCGGTTGGCATGAAGGCGGAACCGAAGTTTGCACGTACGACGTATTCAACAAAAAGAACGAAAAGTTGGGCGAATATACTTCGACTATGACGACTGTTTATAATCAAAGCGTATCCATATCAACTTCAAGCGAATCTGTCAACCCAAAACTTAACAACTTCACCGGATATAAATTCACGTCAACTATGAGCGCAACTCTTGACGATAAAATTGCCGAAAAAGTAGGCTACAAGGTAATGGAAAAAGTGACGGAAAGCTACGCTTCCAACAAATTGGAGCCGAAACTTTCTTATACAAAGACAGTTAAAGACGGTAAAGTTGAAGAAATCGTCACCTCTTACGAAACTAAAAAGAGCAACGTGACTTTCATAATCGACGGCGTGACGTCTACTGACAGCGCTAAATACAGCGCTTCTGCTTTTGTAGTAGACAATTCTTTCTTGTATCAATTCGCAAGAGCGACTACCCTATCTTCTTCGGTATCCATTGTCGCTCCTACGTACAACGTCGATTCAAGTCAAACTAAAAATGCGTCTTTTACTTGCTCTTACGCAAGCGCAAGCAATATCGTTCTTAAAAATAAATTCGTACTCAACAAGAGTTTTAGCGAAACTATTGGCAGTGGCGACGTAAGCGGAGAAATCAATAGTGGCGCGATAAACAGCGGTTATTCCGAAGTAAGCGGGGACGTAACCACGTCAGACGCTGACGCAAGCGGTAACGTGACCGTCACCTACTCTAAAGTTTTGACGTCAAGTATTCCGGTAGTTAGATGCTCATTTACCACTACTACTACCTTCCCTGCAAGTGGTTCGATAAGTTGTATGATTTCCACCGCGCAAATGAAAATGCAAGGAGATAACAACTTCGTTAGCCGTGTGGTAGTACGTTTTGTAGAAGGAGATATTACGTACGACTTGACTAGCGTCAATTTTACAAGGTAGTGATTTTATAAAAAAATTAATATAATTGTTGCAATATCCTTAAATTTGATATATAATCTTATCGTCAAGATATTGCAACGTTATCTGGGTGTGGCGCAGTTTGGTAGCGCGCTAGACTGGGGGTCTAGAGGCCGCAAGTTCAAGTCTTGTCACTCAGACCAGACGGCAAGTGAAGCCGTTTATGCAAAACAAAGAAAGAGAGAAAACCTCTCTTTCTTTTTGTTTTCCGTTATAGGCTTACTTGCCTATGTCTTATTAATCAAGATAGTCCGACCTGTGACGCTCGCACAAGACGCTATCCGCTTGCTCGCTATGCCGTCGCTCCGCTCCTTACAAGTCTTGTCACTCAGACCAGACGGCAAGTACGCTTGCCTTAAGGAAAATAAAAAGGAGAGGTTGTACCTCTCTTTTTTATTCCCCTATTTTTAAGCGACTTGCCTAAAATCTTTTTAATCAAGATAGAAGGATAAGACGCCCTTGCTTTTCTTATTATCTTTTGATATAATTAAACCACGAAAACAGTAATTTAGCGAAGGAAATATACAATGGATAAAACACAAATCTTTCAATTTATGTCAGAACAGAAAACGGCGTTTATTGCCTCTGTCAACGAGCAAGGTTATCCCGTAATAAGGGCTATGCTAGCCCCTCGTAAAATAGACGGGAACGAGATTTATTTCTCTACAAATACCTCGTCCAACAAAATTAAACAGTATTTAGCAAATAATAAAGCGTGTGTTTATTTTTATAAGCGCGGAAAATTTAAGTATCAAGGCGTTTCGATAACAGGAGAAATGCAAGTTTGTACCGACCAAGCAACCAAAGACAAAATTTGGCGTTTCGGCGACAAACTGTTTTATAAGCAAGGCGTAACTGACCCCGATTATTGCGTATTAAAATTTGTAGGCAAAACAGCTGAGTATTATTGTGATTTTAAGATTGAAACGATAGAACTATAAATTCCAATTTAGCGCTCTTATAATTAATTGGTAGGAAAATATGCAAGAAGAAATCAATATTGGCGAAAGAATAAACGAATTGATGATTGAAAAGGATATTGACACCAAAACTTTAGCAATAGATATTGGCGTCACCGCATCTACAGTGAGTAGGTGGAGAACCAACGATAAGCATATGCGACTTTCACAAATTGTTAAAATTGCCAATTATCTTGATTGCTCTCTTGATTTTCTAACGGGGCGTTCGGACGAAGTACTTGACTTTCAACCGCAAGAATGTCCACCCTTTTACCCGTATTTAAGGACGCTACTTAAAAGTAAAGGCGTATCTCGCAACCAAATCAATACCAATACTCGTATTAAGTCGTCGCATTTCGTCGATTGGAAAAATGGCGCAGACCCGCATATTTTATCTTTGATTGAACTTGCCGACTACCTTGATATTACTTTGGATATTTTGGTCGGACGCGAAAAATTCTAATGATTATCTGAAATAATCTACTATTGCGTCTAAGTCCTTGAGATTCACCCTCTTGCTGAGAATATACGTCTTTTGGGAATTAACGTATCTCTTCTCGTTTTCGTCCCATTCTCCAAATCTACCGTAAGAACTCGTAACTATAGTGCCGTCATCAAATACCACGTTACCGCAATAACCCGTGTCGCCGTTGGCGCTACGTTGAGGCGCCGTTTCATCTCCCAGATACGTATGGGCAAGTTTAACTCTATAATCGCCTTCCGTTCCGTTCTTAAGGTCGTCCCAATCGCCTACCCATGCTATCCAACCTTCGCTCATCCAACCTGTGGATTTTAGCTCAGGCGCATACTTAGCAATTTTATCAAGGCTTCTTTCAATAGACCTAAACGTGATAAACAATCTCCAATTATCCCCGTCTTTTACCCATTCTGCTTTATGTCTTTCTCCGTTAAGCGACGCAGGCACTTCCACGGGCTCGCTCCAAGTCTTTCCTTCGTCAGAAGAAAAAGATATAAGCGAATTGATTTTCTTTGAGTTGGACCTCGTAATAAGACAAAGTTCATTGCCCTCTCCGCCTTCCGAACGAATAACTTCAACCTCGCACATGTTTGATTTTTTTTGAATTTTCCTATAGTTGTTATACTCGTTATTGAAATACTTCTCAGGATAAGACCAATTCATCTTTCCATTGCTGTCAAAGGAGAGAATAGTTTTATAACAGTTCCAGTTCCTATCGTGGAAAAGTCCCATCCATTCGTCTTTCCACTCGTGAGTAGTAGGGTCTTTAAGTCTTGTAAGCGAACTCATAGCTACAATAGCGTCAAATACCTTGTAAGACTGCCACCAGCTGAAATATTCTCTTCCGTAGAACGTCTCAAACTCCGTCCAAGTCTTGCCTTCATCCGAAGAGATACTGGCGTTGAAGCCATTCTTTTTGGTTTTGGGATCGTTGTACCACTTTGGATTGCCGGAAATCATAATAAGTTTGTCGTCACTAGATGGAATATTATCCTTGTTGAATATCAATCTATATACTGTCGGCGTTTCTTGCGACTTTGCCCAAGACGCAGGAACTTTAATCTCGCTTGACTGCGCGTACGATTTTCCTTTATCGGTACTTATTCTAACCTTGACGTTGCCTTTGCCGTGTCCTTCGGGAAACATCGTCATTATCGTATTAAGCGAACCGCTTGCGTCTTTTATAAGTACGGAATCGGGATGAGCCAAATAATCGGTTGTGTTTTCCGGATCTACTATCGTTCTCTCGTCAAATAGATAATCATACTTAGAATCTAAGCCTGCAGGCTTGTTCTCTAAATCAATTAAAGGAATTGTATAGTCCTTTCCTTCGGTGATGTTT
>CAMWPK010000141.1 GCA_947176115.1 uncultured Clostridia bacterium | reverse complement strand
TCGTATAGAGAGTTTGCAGGTTCGGGAAAAGAAAGAGGTAGCGTTGATTTAACTTTGAGATTTGACGAACAGGGCAATTTCAAGATTTTACAACTTACTGATATTCAGTTCATTGATTATATCGACGATAAGAGCTTAGCGGTTATGGACGCAACGATTGAGTTTGCTAAGCCTGACTTGATAGTTGTCACTGGCGATCAAATAAGTCCTGAATATTTGGGCGGACAATCTAAGAAAGCAAGAAAGATTTGCAGACAAATTACAGGATATTTGGACGGGAAGGAGATACCTTGGACGTTGTGCTTTGGCAACCACGATGGAGCTATGGGCGTATTGTCTAAGAAAGAAATGCTTGAAGAGTATCAAAAGTCTGCGTATTTCGTCGGCGGTTTGGACGGAAGCGAATATTGCGAGAGTTATATCAATGAGAAAGAAGATACATATTGCAATTATTTCTTGCCAATATATTCCCACACGGGAGATAATGTAGAGTACGGCGTATTCGTCATGGATTGCGCAACTTCGCTGATGTCGCCTTACAAAGGCTTTACGCAAGGACAAATAGATTTCTACAACAATATGAGCGAAAAGTACGGCGTCAATATGAGCATGTATACCCACGAGCCTACGCAAGAGTTCCAGACTATGTACGATAATAGGGATAACGCAGAGATTGTCAGCGTATTCAAAGGGGAGATAGAAAGTCCTGAGGATGGCAAAACGTATTATCCTACCAAAAATCCTGAGACCAACGAAAGCCTTAGAGCAAGTTTGATTGCAAATAAGAACGTGGACGGAATATACGTGGGTCATGACCATTTGAGTAACTTTGCGGGAATATACAATATTGCAGAAGATTACAGCATTTTGCTTGGCTATGGCAGAATGTCCTCATACGGTTACAGCGAGTGGAAGTATTTTATGTTTAGCGCGTCCAAACGTAAAATATACAAGAACTATCCTAGAGGCGGAAGAGTAGTAGAGGTTACGGACAACGGCGGTTATAGTACTTATGAGGTGCTTGACAGCAAAGACGGCAAGTATACTATGGTCACTCGTAACGAGATAACTAAATAACTATAAAAGAAAAATTAATTAAAAACCTGTGAAATTTTGTTGACAGAGTAAAAAAACTTTGATATTATACCAATGTAATCAAAGCAGTATTGTACTCACCTGTCGGCATAGGTCGCACACGGTTAATAAATTGAATTTATTATGAGTAACGAAACTATGCTTTGTTACTCATATTTTTTGCCATCGGCTAGGAGGATACGACCATTAAAGAGATGCTTATCAATGGACAAATAAGAGAAAGAGAAGTCAGAGTGCTTGATGAAGACGGCGCTCAACTCGGCATAATGTCCAGCAGAGATGCGCTTGCTACCGCAGAAGAGAAAAATCTAGACCTTGTTTTGATTTCACCTACTGCAAAACCGCCTGTATGCAAAATAATGAACTACGGTAAGTTTAAGTACGAGACCGTAAAGAAAGAAAAAGAAAACAAAAAGAATCAAAAAGTTGTCGAGCTTAAAGAAGTATGGTTATCCGCTACTATCGACGTAGGCGACCTCAATACCAAGGCTAAGCAAGCTAAGAAGTTTATCGAGAACGGAGATAGAGTGAGAGTTTCGATTAGACTACGCGGTAGACAAATGGCAAGACCGGAACTTGCAATGAAAGTCATGGACGACTTCTTTGATATACTTAAAGAAATTGCGCAAATGGAGAAAAAGCCTTTACTCGAAGGCAAGAGCATTGCTATGACTCTCGCTCCTATTGCAAAGAAATAAATATTTTTGGAGGATAGATAAATGCCAAAGCAAAAATCACATAGTGGCGCTAAGAAGCGTTTCCACTTGACCGGTACCGGCAAAGTTAAAAGAGCAAAAATGAACAGAAGACACATCTTGAGTAAGAAGTCGCCTAAGAGAAAGCGTGGCTTGAGAAAAACGGCTTACGTTTCTTCGACGCAAGAGAAGACCATTAAGGAAATGATTTAGTCTAGTGGAGGTAAGATAGAATGAGAATCAAAAGAGGCGTCAACGCAGTTAAAAAACGCAGAAAAATATTAAAGCAGGCTAAGGGATACTTTGGCGCTAAGTCCAAACTTTATAGAGTAGCTCGCCAAGCCGTAATGAAGTCGCAAAATTATTCTTACGTGGGCAGAAAGCTCAAGAAGCGCGATTTCAGATCTTTGTGGATTACCAGAATTAACGCTGCAGCTAGACTTAACGGACTCAACTACAGCAAATTTATGAGCGGTCTTAAGAAGAACGGTATCGATCTCAACCGTAAGGTTTTGGCAGAATTGGCTGTAAACGATCCAAGCGCATTTACCGCTTTGTGCGAGAAAGTTCGCTAATCTAAAAGTAAGTACAAATTAATGGGTATGGCGTATATTGCCGTACCCGTTTTTTATCTCGTTATAGAGTAAATTTTTTGCGGAATTTCATTGAAGTTTAAGAAAAAGTATAGTATCATTAGTATATGAATATGAATTATGAATACATCGCATCTATAAAGAATCCAAAAGTTCAGCACGTTAGAAAATTAAAAGACAAGGCGTATCGCAGAAGTAGCGGGGAGTACGTTGTCGAGGGTGAGAACTTTTTGAAAGATATACCGCTCGATATAGAAGTTACTGCGTTTTTTATTCAAAAGAATAAGTTTAGTCAATATGAATATATTGTTAATCGACACCCGTGCGATAAAATTTATCTTGTAGACGACAAGGTTATGTTGGCTATGAGCGATACGGTTACGCCTAGCGGAATACTTGCTACCGTAAAGATTAAGCGTGTGGACGAGGTTATTATAGGCAACGTGGCGGTGCTTGACGGAGTGAGCGATCCGGGGAATATGGGGACTATTATCAGGACCTGTACGGCTTGCGGAGTAGAGAATATTGTAGCAATCGATTGCGTAGATTATCTTTCTCCAAAGGTCATAAGAGCGTCCATGGGTGGTATTTTTGCGGTAAAAATATTTGAAAAAACTATGTCCGAAACGCTGGAGTTACTTAAAAATCACTACTTGTACGCATTGGATATGAATGGGGAAAACATCTATTCTATAGAGAAAATCCTTACGCCTTTTGCGCTGGTAGTAGGCAATGAAAGCAAGGGATTATCTCAAAAAATTAAGGACAGTAGCAAGATTATATCTCTTCCAATGAGCGGTAAAATCGAATCTCTTAACGCGGGAGTGAGTATGTCAACCGCTTTGTACGAAATAATTTTTGGGAAAAATACTAAGTAGCAGATATTCTCTTAGCAAAATTTTAATTTCTGAAGATTGGGTTGACAATCTAGAATATTTAATATATCATTATAAGGTAATAAAGGAGGTAAATACTATGGCAGAAAATAAAATAGATAATACGGAAGCGCAAGAGGATGAAGAAATAATCGTTCTTGCAGACGAAGAAGGAAAAGAAGTAGAGTTTAAGCATATAGCTACGCTTGATTATGAAGAAGAGTGGTATATATATCTTGAACCGTTAGAGGGAGTTGAAGAGGACGCTGAAGAAGCCGAAATGGTTATTTTCCATATCCAATCCGACGCAGACGGCAACGACGTATTCGTACCTGTAGAGGACGAGGAATTGTTGGACAAACTCTACAATGAATTCCTAAAGGAATTGGACGCTCAAGAAGAGTAATTTTGAGGCGTATCGGCAAATAAGTCGATACGCTTATTTTATAATTGCTTAATGATAATTTTTCATATTTATGTATGATACAAATATATGAAGAAATATATGAAGAAACATATGAAGAAATATATGAAGAATTTTCTTAGTTTTCAATATAATTTTTGAGCGAAAAGTCAAGAATTTTTATTGACTTATATTATTATTATA
>CAMWPK010000140.1 GCA_947176115.1 uncultured Clostridia bacterium | reverse complement strand
CACGCACGACATAAACGAAGCAATATCGCTGTGCGACAGGGTGATAGTTCTCACCCAAAGACCAAGCCGAATAAAGGCGATTATCGACATCTCCCCGCTCAATGAACTGACTCCCCTCAAAAGAAGGGAAAGCTCAAGTTTCGGTAGCTACTTCGACTTGATATGGAGCAACTTACAAACACATTCGGAGAAAAGTAATGAAACACATAGTACGCAAAAATAGTTCCCCCGTGGCGTACACGCCCGAGCATATCTCGTACGTTAAAAATCTGCGCAAACGCAATGCAATGATTACGTTGTCAAGGGTGGGACTTCTCTTGATTTTTCTATTGCTGTGGGAACTGCTTGCAAAGTTTGAAGTGATAGACAGCTTTATCTCGTCAAGCCCGTCGAGAATGATAGACTGCTTCACCGAACTCGTCAAAGGCGGTGACCTTGGCAAACACGTTGGAATAACGCTACTCGAAACCGTCGTGAGCTTTTTCCTTGCGACTATACTGGGAACGCTTATTGCAATCATTTTGTGGTGGTTTGAGAGCGTGAGAAGGGTCTTAGAGCCTTATATCGTCGTTCTCAACGCCCTACCTAAAATCGCGCTGGGTCCTATCATCATTATTTGGATGGGTACGGATATGTCCGCGATAATTACAATGGCGCTCGCAATCTCGCTCTTTGTAACGATACTCAATACTTTAAGCGGGTTCCTGAGCGTAGAAAAAAGCAAACTTATGCTTATGCAGACTCTTGGAGCAACCAAATGGCAGACGTTGACGAAGCTAGTCTTGCCGTCAAATATCCCCAATATCATTGACGCTCTCAAAATCAACGTGGGTATGTGTTGGGTAGGTACGATTATGGGAGAATACCTCGTATCTCACGCAGGACTGGGTTATCTCATCATTTACGGCGGTCAGATATTCAAACTCGACCTTGTTATGACGAGTACAGTAATACTCTGCTTCTTAGCCGGCGGTATGTACTATCTCGTAGCTCTGCTTCAAAAAATCGTAAGCAAAAAACTCAATATCGAAAAATAATATTAAATATAATAAACAAATATAAAAAGTCCCGAGCAATCGGGACTTGATTTATTGACATGCAAATTTACGGCGCCTTACTGCATATTGTATGCTCAAAACTATCATAAAACATGTATATATTATTCCCACGTATCCAATGATTGGATAGCAATAATCCACGACTGTCGAAAAGTCTAGTTTTAGCGCAAGTAAAGCGAAAATTATCAAAAAGACTACGCTGAATATATTAGGAATTTTGACTGAAGCATTTTCTTGACAAATGAGTTTGGAGCAACCTATAAGAGTAGAAAAAATCGCCAGATATATTATCAATCCGCTAAGCGAGGACATACCGTGTTCTCTTGCAAATTCCCATATCGGCATTGACGCGTCCATATATCTTATAGACACAGAATATACCATTGCTATACATAGCGCAAATACAACTCCGCTGACTACGCTTATAAAAATCGTCTGCTTTGCAGAAAAACTCACCTCTTGTTCGGCAATGATATAACCGCCCATCATTATATTCATTCCGCAATAGCCGATTACGCTTTTAGCGCTAAACTGTATATCAACGGCTTTCTCGCTTTGAGCATATAAAACTATCAAAAGTATTATTATCAACGGCACGATAACAGTATTGAGTTTACGGGTAACGCTCATTTCACATATACCTAAAAAGCAGACGAATATCCCCGTCCATAGCCCTACGTTGGCGATGCCGTAAGTCTTGAATATTATCTCTTCGCAACCGCTGACCATACACACGAAACTTGCCAAAGTGCATATCCACAGCGCAACTTTGATAAGTACGCAAATCACTCTCCAAAACACGCTCTTACTTGACTTGAGCTTTGCAAAACTCTTTGCCGACCATAAAAACAGTCCGCACAGTACTCCCATTAAAACGCCTGCGACGACACCGCTCAATATACCGTTACCGCCAAAATACAGCATTATCTCCCGTCCGGTGGCAAAACCCGCTCCTATAATAGAGCCAATGTATATAAAACATATTTGCAGACACTTTAATACTTTCATACTATAAAAATATTAAAGCGAAGCCATAAGTATGACTTCGCTTTTTTGTCTATCTCACTTCTCGCCACGCGTCTATATGAATTTACGAGAGCGCGAACGCCTAACTTAGTTCGTAAGTAAGAACATCAATAGGAACAAAATCGTTATGACCCAAGTTACGATAGATATCTCTTTGATTTTGCCCGTAAATATCTTTATAATCACGCAAGATATAAGTCCAATGCCTATACCAAAAGATATTGAATAGCCGAACGCCATAACCGCTATCGTTAAGAAAGCAGGCAAAGCTGAAGCCGGATTGCTCCACTCGATATTCTTAACTGACGACATCATCAGTACGCCTACCCATATCAAAGCAGACGAAGTCGCGCTAGACGGTATGATTTGAGCTATTGGACTTAAGAAAGTCGCAACTAAAAAGCATAGACCTGTAACAAACGCCGTAAAACCTGTCTTTCCGCCTGCGGCAACGCCTGAAGAAGCCTCAACGTAAGTCGTGACAGTGGTCGCTCCGCAAACCGAACCTACGCAAGTTGCGATAGCGTCGGAAAGCATACACTGGTTCATACGCAAGGGATTACCCTCATTGTCTAGCAAACCGCCCTTAGAACATGCGCCGTATAACGTGCCTATCGTATCAAACATATCAATCATACAAAGCGATAACGCAGACGTGAGTATTAGCACTACGAGTGAGCCTGCATTATTGCCTTCTATACCTAAATACTCATTGAAATTAAAACCGTTGGCGAATACTTGACCTACCGATTCTTTACCCCAGCTTGCAAAAGCCGAAAATGGATTTTCTATAGAAAAATTCTTAAACAGCGCAAGGCACGCTTCATCCTTCCAAGCGCAACCAAGTCCTGCGAAAATGTAATACAACGCCGTTGCTCCAAGCATACCCCACAAAATTCCGCCTTTGACGTTCTTTTTGCAAAGTATTGCTATTGTAATTACTCCAATCAACGTAATTACCGCAGACGTCGCGCCCAAATATGACAAATCACCGCTTAACACGTTGAAAGACGCAAAGCCTACTCCTGAACTAGAGAATTTTACAAGTCCTGCGTTGCTAAAGCCGATAAAGGCAATAAATAGACCTATACCGACAGGTATAGAAATTTTTACTTCTTCGGGAATTGACTTAAGTATCTTCTTTCTTAAGCCCGTAGCTGTCAACAGTATAAATATTACGCCGTCAATTAGCACGAATATCATTGCATTTGCGTATGTAAGTCCCATTCCGCTTGCCAACAACGTGCCGGACACGTATGCCGTTGCGCCAAGACCTGACGCTTGAGCAAGTGGCATTTTTGCCAGAAAAGCCATCAGCATAGTGCCTACAATTGCGCCCAAAGCCGTAGCAATATATACAGCTCCGAAAGTAACGCTTTCTCCATACATACCTGGGACTACTAGCAATGCATAGACCATTGACATAAAAGTAGTAAGCCCTGCGATAATCTCAGTCCTAAAAGTAGAACCGCTCTTGGTTATTCCAAAAAACTTGTCAAGTTTGTTTTTCTCTTTTAACGGCTCTTGTTGAACTGCTCCGTTCATTGCGACTTGATCTGTTGTAACTTCTGCTTCTTGAGTGTCTTCAAATGCATTTTTGCTTTCTTCTTCCATAGTAAACCCCTTTATGACATTTTTTATATTTTATCATATAAATTAACTCAAATCAATATTTTGGTCTTGATTTACATTTTAGATATTGACGCTCGCACAAGACGCATCTGCTTGCTCGCTATGCCGTCGCTCCGCTCAGTATGACGTCAAAGCGGTTGAGATTTCTCCACTGCGGTCGAAATGACGCTAATATA
>CAMWPK010000139.1 GCA_947176115.1 uncultured Clostridia bacterium | reverse complement strand
ACTTAAATCCGTCTTTACTGTCTAATACGCTGTATCCAAGCTGAGCAATCCTTGCTCTCAAAGCGTCTGCCGTCGCAAAGTCTTTGCGCTTCTTAGCTTCAAAGCGCTCCTCGGCAAGTTTTTGAATTTCCTCCGGAATATCCGCTCGCTCTTCTTCCGCCGGTTGAGCTTTGTCAAGCGATAGGCCTAGTACCTTGTCAAATTCAATCGCCAACGCATAAATATCTTTGCTCTTGGGTTCTTTTACCATAGTCCAGACCACGCCTAAAGCCAGAGGAATATTGAGATCGTCGTTGATAGCCTCGTCAAATTGTTTTTTATACTGCGCCAACACCTGCGGGTCGGTAGAATTAGAACTAATCTTGTGAGCGAAGAGCGTATTCAAAAGTCTTGCATAAGAAGTCTTTGCTCCGTCCATACCCTCAAAAGTAAAGTTGAGTTTCTTTCTATAGTGCGCGTTGAGGCAGAAGTATCTGTAATCAAGAGCGCAATAGCCTTTTTCCTCAAGTTGGTCTATGCGATAGACGTTGCCAAGGCTCTTGGACATCTTGCCGTTGTCAACAAGCATAAATTCGCTATGCACCCAATAATTGACGGTCTTGTGACCTTCCAAAGCCTCGTTTTGCGCAATCTCATTTTCATGGTGAACCGGTATTGCGTCTACACCGCCGGTGTGGATATCAAAATGATTTCCGAGATATTTTCTGCTCATTGTCGAGCACTCTATATGCCATCCCGGGTAGCCCATTCCCCATGGACTTTGCCATTGCATTATATGTTGAGGATCTGCCTTTTTCCATACCGCAAAGTCCGCGGGATGGCGTTTTTGGCTGTTGACTTCCACGCGCGCGCCTGCTTGCTGGTCGTCAAGGCTTAGTCTTGAGAGTTTGCCATACTCAGGGAACTTAGATATATCGTAATATATGCCATCGTCTATCTCATACGCATACCCCTTGTCAATCAGCGTCTGCACGTCTTTTATCATTTCGGCGATATGATCGGTAGCTTTGGCGATTACTTCAGGCTTGCCGATGTTAAGTTTCTTAAAGTCCTCAAAGAAATAGTTGGTATAAAACTCTGCTATCTCCCACGGCGTTTTTTGCTGTTCTCTCGCGGCCTTTGCCATCTTATCCTCGCCCTCGTCGCCGTCTGAAAGCAAATGCCCTACGTCGGTGATATTCATTACGCCTTTGAGCTTGTATCCGTCATACTTTAACACTCTGCGGAAAATATCCATAAAGATATAAGTCCTTAAGTTGCCTATATGAGCATAGCTGTAGACCGTCGGTCCGCAACTGTACATAGTCACTTTGCCATCCTTAAGCGGTATAAAGTCCTCTTTTTGTCTTGTCAACGTATTAAATATCTTCAACATTATCATGCCCTCTTTATTTTATTATTAATATTTTATCAATGTATTAAAATTTTTTGCTTTGCTCCAACTCTTCTATCTCTTGCTCTATTGCATTCTCTTCTTTACCCTCTTCGACCGCGTTATCTTGCGTGATAGAGTACTTGCAAGATTTGATATTGAGTTGTTTTTCAAGAGCTTCTATTCTGCGATTGAGCCTTGCGAACTCTTCAAGTATAGGATCAGGCAACTTTTGGTCGATGTCGTCTACTCTCACGTTGTTGTACTTTACCACTCTTCCCGGCACGCCGACTACGGTTGAATTGGGCGGGACGTCCCTCAATACTACGCTACCTGCGCCCACCTTTGAATCATGTCCTACGACAATCGGTCCAAGCACTTTCGCTCCGCAAGAAATCATTACGTTGTCTTGGATAGTAGGATGTCTTTTTCCCGTATCCTTGCCCGTACCGCCGAGCGTTACGCCTTGATATATCAATACGTTGGTTCCAATCTCAACGGTTTCGCCTATTACTACTCCCACGCCGTGGTCGATAAAAACTCCTCCCGCAATCTTTGCTGCAGGATGTATATCTATGCCCGTCTTGCGCCTAGTGCCTGCCGATATGCGCTTTGCAAGGTACTTCATGCCGTGATTGTAAAACCAATGCGCAAACCTGTGCCTATACAGCGCCTTAAAACCGCCGTAGGTAAAAAATATCTCAAATTTGTTTCTTGCCGCAGGGTCTTTTTCAAGCGCCACCTGCAAGTCCATTTTAATTTTTCCCATACTTTCCTCTAAATTAATTTTCTCATTGTATATATTATTTTCGCGTTTTCGTATACCAAATAACTTAGCGATTATTGCAATTCGTCGCAATTCTAAACGATGCAAGTTGGAGTGTTTTTTACTTGGCGTCGAGGTCAAGGCGTATTAAAATAAAAATAACCGTCCTATTCAAAGACGATTACTCGCGGTTCCACTTTGATTGAAAGGCGCACCTTTCCTCTCGTATCGTCTTAACGCGACTGCCACGCGCAGTATTTCCCCTGCGAGCAAGCGTTTCGCACTTGGCTATCTCTTCTCCAAAAGGCTTTCAGCCGACGACCTTTCTCTCTGATGTCGAAGTATTATAGTTACTCTTAAACGCTTATTGCTTTAATTTCCAAATGTCTTATCTGTCATTTGGTAGATTTCATATGTATTATATGCAATATAATATCATTTTGTCAACGCTTTTGATTGTTTTATATATCTGTTAAATTAAGAGCGCCATTAACGGTAGCGTTACGATTGACGTCAACGTGCCCAGCAATACCATATTAGCCGAGATATCCTGACCTTCGCCAAGTATCTCCGCATAGTTCTGAACGACTGCCGCAATGGGGCACGAACACATTACGAACATACACCACTTGAGTTCCTCATCCACTCTCAATAGCGTGAGCAGACCAAGTACGCAGAGCGGGAACACAACTTGATTTATTGCTACGGCAAAGTATTGCATCCAATTGTTGAAAAGGCTCTTGAATTTTATCGTCGCAAGACGCATACCCATAACAAGCATGCAAATCGGAGTCGTCATCTTGCCAAGTATGTTTATCATATTTTCTATCTGTCCCAGCAGTTGACCGTTCTCCGCGCTTATCTTGAACCCTGTGAAGAAAAACGGTAACGACACAGCAATAGACAACGTCGCCGGATTTAGGATTATCTTCTTTACGCTTATGTATTTCTTATCTCTAGTTATTATCGCAGATACCAGCGTCCAGCCAAGTAAGCTCATAGATAAAAAGTACATCATAGAATATACTGCTACGTTGGGCGAATCGGGAAAGATTGCCTCCAATAGCGGTACTCCCAAAAACGAACAGTTGGACAACGTCGTTGCAATTGTCGTTATGCGATAGCGTACGTCTCCCATTTTCTTGCGGAATATCAAATAAAATACGCCTATGAATACCAACTGTACTACCGTAATTATACCCAAAAAGATGAGCAAGTTTACGCCAAGCTCTTTGGTGAAATCAGCTTTGTTGAAAGAATACAGCGTTAGCGCAGGTTGACATACGAACAACAATACCTTGGAAAACGAGGCTATGTGGTCTGATTTAACGGCTTTGACTTTTATCAATATAAAGCCGGGAACAGCATACGCTAACATTATTCCCACCATTATCAACGTAGTTTTGAATTCCGCCATTGCTTCTCCGTTTCGTTACTTTTGCATTGTTCTGCATAAGATTAACCTTTTATAATTAAAATGTCAATCAAAAAGGTTTGATATGCTTTAACAATTCTTTCACCAAATAGCGTTGTTCATTGGTTAGATTATCAATTAGCGCAATACATTCCTCAACGTCTTGGTTCATCGTAGCCTCTCCGTCTTCGTCAAGAGTTGTTCCCAAGATAAAGTCTACTGATACCCTGTAATACTTGCTGAGCGCTATCAATGCGTCGGCTGTGGGCTTGCTGGTTCCGCTCTCCCATTGCGATATCGTTGCCTGTCCAATAGCAAGATCTCTAGACAGTTGCTGTTGGGTTAGACCTGCGCCTACCCTTAATCTTTTTAATATGTTATGTAT
>CAMWPK010000138.1 GCA_947176115.1 uncultured Clostridia bacterium | reverse complement strand
CTTTTATCGTATCCGGGCAAAATTTTTACGAGAAGTCAACTCATGGAAGAGTTTTGGGGAGCAGACAGCGATACCGTTGAGCGAACCGTTGACGTGCATATTACGAGGATTAGGGACAAGTTCAAGTCTAGCAAGGATTTTGAGATTGTCACGATTAGAGGTCTTGGATACAAGGCAATTAAAAAGCAAAAATAGAGGAAGTTATGAAAAAGCAGAAAAAAGATAACAATTCTCAATTACTTGTCAAATTAAGTTTGGCAAGTTTTGTAGCTATTTTGTCAGCGATAGGTATTTTTTCAGGCGCTTACTATTTATTGGAGCATTTTGAAGTAAAGATTGACGAAACTTGGTGGGCTATTATCGTAGCAGGTATTGCAAGTATAGTAGTGGGAATAGTGCTTTCAATAACAGTAAATCTATACTTTTTTAATCCTATTAAAGATTTGCTTGACGTGACGAATAGAGTTGCTCACGGCGACTTTTCAGTTCAGCTCAAAGAAAAGAAAAAGAAAAACGGCGAAATTAAAAAGAGCGAAATGTCAATGCTTACGCATCACTTCAACGTTATGGTCAACGAACTTGACAAAAACAAAACTCTCAAGAGTGATTTTGTCACCAACGTATCTCACGAGTTCAAGACTCCGCTTGCCAATATAAAGGGACATGCGGAGCTCATAAAGAATTGTAGCGACAAAGCGCAGGTGGACGAATATTGCAACGACATTATCTCTGCCGTATCAAATTTGACTGAGCTTACTTCGAATATTTTGCGTTTGAGCAAACTGGAAAACCACGCAATACTTCAACCCAACGATTTCCGTTTGGACGAGCAAATCCGTCATGCAATAATAGTTTTGGAGAGCAAATGGTCTGAAAAAAATATTAATCTAAACATTGATCTTGACGAAATTACTATTTTTTATGACGAAGCTCTCTTTTGTCAAGTCTGGCAAAATCTTATTTCCAATGCAATAAAGTTTACGGAAGATAATGGTGAGATAAATATTATGCTCAAAAAGTATGACGACGAAGCCGTGTTCACTATTAGGGACAACGGCATTGGTATGAGTGAAGAAGTAAAAGGTCATATCTTTGACAAGTTTTATCAAGGCGATACGTCGCGCGCTAAGGAAGGCAACGGACTTGGGCTTGCGCTTGTCAAGAAAATTCTTGAAAATTCTCACTGCAGTATCGATGTGGAAAGCAAAGAGTGCGAGGGCGCAACGTTTACCGTACGTATTCCAATATAAGTCAGTTGTTTTTAAGACTTACGGCCATACAGGTTATGGCGAAAGCAAGATTAATACTGGCAAGAGCTATATAGTAGTTTGTAAAAGGCGTAACAAAACTTATAAGCAATAATAAAAGACTGATACCTATAAATCTAAAACCGTTTTTGCGAGTAAAAGCCGTTTGCAGTATCATAGACAACACTTGTTTGGCGGGAATTTTAGTCTTACTGTCTTGCGGTAGTAAATTTTCTTTTTTCACAGCGTTGTAGACCTGTTTGAAGTTGGTGTAGACAAGTATTATATCGCCGAAGTTTTTCATGAAAGCCGTAGTCTTTTTATCTCCGTTTGTTGTCAAGATATAGGCTTTTTGGATATTATCTTTTTTACAAATTCTATAATATTTGACCATAGTATCGGCAGAAATGGAACCGTACTTGGTCCATAGAAATACTGGCTTGCCATCTATTAATACGTATTCGCCCATGTCTTGAAAGTCGCGCTTGTTTTCGCATAGTTTTGCAAGAACACCTTTCGTATATTCTTCGCCTTGCCATATCAAGTGCGTTACGTACTTGCGATAACTCATTTTGTTATTACGTGACTTAAAGAAAAATCTTCTGATAAAAGATACTGCGACAAAGGTAATTAATGCGCTTAAAATGAGTCGCATGGGCAAATTAAGCGGTAAGAAGTATAATCCTATGTAAGCGGTGACAAAAGTCGTCAGCGTAAGTAATATCAAGTCTATAAATATTGCCATATTTGAATGATGCCCATAAATATAATTAATATACTAAAAGTATAGCAAGAGTACTTATATTGTTGCTAAAAATTGTTTTATTGTGTAAAATAACAGTATGAAGATAATTTTTGGCGGAGCATTTAATCCCATTCACGATGAGCATGTCAATATGATAAAGCATTTGCTTACGCTTGAAGACGTAGACAAGGTGATACTGCTCCCGTCGGCAAATCCTCCGCATAAGAAGTGTGATACGTCCTTTTCTCAACGCGTAGAAATGATTAATCTTGCTCTTGACGGAATGAGCGGGATAGAGATATGCGATATTGAGAACAAGGATGACGGTAAGCATTACACGTGCGAAGTCTTGCCTAAATTAAAAAAACTCTACAAAGATATAGCTTTCGTTATTGGTGGAGATAGTCTAGAGGATTTTTCTAAGTGGAAGAATCCTGAAGAGATTATTAGAATTTGTCCGCTTTACGTTTTTACAAGAGGAGAAAGCGATAAATTTGACGAGGCTCTTGAGTTTTGGAGAAATAAGGGCGCGACAATTAAAGTATGCGATTATCATCCCAAAGACGTCAGTTCGACGCTTGTTAGGTACAATGCGATTCTCGGCGAATATGACAATCTTTGTCCAAGAGTTGCGGAGTATATAAAGCTCAACGGATTATATCTTAAGTATCAGGATAAAATATCTCGGCTCGAAAAAGATATTCCAAAGCACACATTTGAACACTGTTCAAGAACTGCTGAATACGCATTATGGCTAAATTATACGCTCGATCTTAAATTGGATTATGACAAAGTATTGCTAGCCGGTCTTTTTCATGATTGCGCCAAGGCGTTATGTCATAAGCCTCATTCTACTCAAGACTTGCCGTCAGATTGCATAGGCAGTCCTGTAGAGCATCAATTTTTGGGCGCGATAATTGCCAAAAGTCAATATGGAATTGACGATTTAGAGGTGATTGAAGCCATAAAATATCATACTACGGGTAAAAAATCAATGACTAAACTGCAAAAATTGATTTTTTGCGCAGATATGTTAGAGTTGGGAAGAGATTATCCTGAAGTAAATTATTTGAGAGATTGTATATCCAAATCGCTTGATGCGGGATACAGAGAATGCGCGTTGGCGCAGTATGAATTTTTAGAGCAAAAAGGCGGAGAAATATATCCGCTTACACTTGAATCTATAGAAGAATTTGGAAATTGAACATTGTTCAGCAAGGGAGTAAAATGGAAAAGGTAGAATTTATTTGTAAGTTATTGGACGGCAAAAAGGCAAAAGACATAGTTACTGTCAATCTAGAGAATTTGACAGTAATCGCCGATTATTTTATTATTTGTTCCGCAAGGTCCAATACGCAGGTTAAGGCGCTTTCCGACATAGTTGAAGAAGGCATGTCAAAGGCGGGTATGGAGCCATTAAGGGCTGAAGGAAAGCAGGAGGGGCGTTGGGCTGTACTTGACTATGGCGACGTAATCGTGCATATCTTCTATGAAGAAACCAGAAGGCTTTATTCATTAGAAACGCTTTGGTCCAACGGCGCCAACGTAACGCATTACGGCGAGGATGCTGTAGACGGTTTTAAGAAAATAGACAACTCGACGAGCGTTTGAGAATATAAACGGCTTATCTTGTCCAAAATATAAATATCAACTGCTTATATTTAATAACAAAGGAGAAGATATATGTTTTATCAAGACGTGCCGTATGTAAATTACACGCAACAAGACGTTGCGCTAGCCAAGCAAGGCGTTGAGTTAATTTTGTCGCAAAATGCCAAAATAGACAGCTACAATGTGTTGATTTGGGGAAATAAGGTATTGGTCGGAGTATTACCGCACCCGCTCTATAGTCGCACTCAACGCGATGCGTTGGAAACGAGTATAAAGTCGGATATAAACGACGTCTATGGCTTTGAAGAAGTATTGGTATCTTTTGATACGGATATTTTTTATGAGATAAATAAACTCAATAAATT
>CAMWPK010000137.1 GCA_947176115.1 uncultured Clostridia bacterium | reverse complement strand
ATGCAGAAGGAAAACCCATGATCAGAACTTGCTGGGAATTATGCTTGCTACCACAGGTTATACTCAAGAGCAACAGGCTCAAATCGATAAGGCAAGCAAGAGTATTGCCGTATTCCAATCAAGCAATATGTCGCTGGGCGTAAATCTTATGATTGAGTTGTGCCGTAAAGCGTCCAACTTCCTCGGCGATAACTTCGAAGTAGAGATAATAGAACAGCACCACAACCAAAAGGTGGACGCGCCGTCCGGTACTGCCCTATCTATAGCGCAAGCTATAAATGAAGAATTTGACAATTCAAAAGAATTCGTATACGGAAGAAGCGGTAAGAATAGCAAGCGTCAAAATAAAGAAATCGGTATTCACGCAGTTAGAGGCGGAACTATCGTCGGCAAACACGACGTACTCTTTATCGGCAAAGACGAAGTCATCACAATAAAGCATGAAGCGCAATCAAGAATGGTATTTGCTCAAGGCGCTATTAGAGCCGGGCTTTTCCTCGCGACTAAGAAAGCCGGCAAGTACTCCATGAAAGACTTGGTAGCGGAAGCGATGGATTAGTGGAATGAAATTCCGCTATACGCGGAATGAAATAACTCTTCGAGTTGTGAAGTATTGCCGATGGCAATATGAAATAAAATAGGCGTACGATTTTTTCGTACGCCTATTTTGTTAAGGATAATTTTTAGATTTAGATATTTCGACTTCGCAACGCTCAAAACTGTTCGATAAAAAGTGAGTGGCGTGAGCTTTTCACGAGCAGGAACGGTTTTCATACTAGGAAAACGAACGCAGTCGTACTTGCCGTACGACAAGAGAGTTTGACGAAGTATGGGAAGCGTTATTGCCGTGTAAAGCCACGACACCTCCCTTTTTATCGAACAAAAATTACTCCCAGAACTGCTTTCCGCCGTACATCATAAAATATTGAGAAAGTTTTGCCATTTCTTCGGGAGTTTCCACAAAGCCGTCGAATACCCACTTCTCTAGCAAGGCTTTGATACCTGCGACCAGATAGACGCTGTAGTAATCGCAATTACGCGAATCGTCGTCTTTGGCTCTCACTATCCAACTGTCAAAACAAAACTTCTCTAGCGACCTTTCCAAATGCCTGCCAAATCCGCTGTCGCAATTGGGCGAAAATAGAATGTAGGCAATATCATAATTCTCTTTAACGTATTTATATAGATTGACAAAACTCTTGGCAGGATTAAAGCTCTCGTTGTCCTTGATAAGTATCGTCTTCATATTGTCGATAAACTCATTGCCAAGTTGCTCAAGCATATCGTAAGGATCTCTGTAATGAAGATAAAAGGTAGCTCTGTTGACGTCGGCAAGTTCCGCAAGTTCCCTTACCGATATATTTATGATACTCTTTGTGTTGATCAATTCCTTTAACGCCAACAATAATTGCTGTTGGGTACGCTTAAATCGCCTGTCTTTCTTCGTCTTGTCCATAAATTTCTCCCTAAATATTTGTTTGACAAAAAATGATTTTTTATATTATTTCCACCTTGTTAAGACTTTGTTAACTATATGTTAACGCAATATTAACTATTTATTAAGTGGCAACAATTTGCCAAAAATGTGGTATAATAATCAACACTTCCGCTTATAAATGTCAAATATTATACATTTCAAGGCTAAATGGCATACTCTCCTAAGTTGAATTTTTGCACGATTTGACCTATAATTAGAATAGTAAAATAATAGATAAAAGTCAATTACTTTTAAGCATTTTTTTAGTAGAGGATAGAGATGAGTAAGATAACTCAAAAAGAATTTGATCAGATGCACGCTCAATACGCCAGAATAGAGGCGTATGATCAATGGGCATGGGCTCTTCCCAACGTCACTGAAAATGCTTTGCCCGTAGACAAGGACTATCAATTTAGACCTAATACGGCGAGCTTCAAGATAGGACGTTTTTTGGTAAGAAGTCTTGCGCGCACCATACTCCCTATCTTAAACAAAATACTATTCGACTTAAAAATTGACGGCAAAGACAATATCAAAAAAGTTGACAGCGCAATAAGAGTATCAAATCACGTAATGCCTCTTGACACTTTAGTTAACTTCCAATTAGCTTTCGGTCACAGGCACTATATGACAGGCGCAGAATTTAATCTCAAAAAAGGTATCGGCGGGAAATTTTTTAGAGCCGGCGGATTCTTGCCACTTGCTAGTTCTATCAAGGCAATGAGCAATCTGGATAAAGAAATCTCTACAATTTTCCAAGAAGGCAACTCTATCGTCACTTTCTATGCCGAACAAGCAATATGGAAGCAGTATAAGAACTCGCGACCGCTTAAAAAAGGCGCCTTTCATTATGCGTCAAAGAATGACGTGCCGGTAGTGATGACTGTAATACTCTTCCGCAAACCAAATTGGATAAGACGCATGTTTGGCTTCAAGAAAGATTGTACAGTCAAAGTATGCCCCGCTATCTATCCAAAGAAAGAATTGTCAGTCAAGGAGAATATTACGTATTTGCAAGAAGCTACGCAAGAAGCATACGACCGCGCCGTATGCGAATTCTACGGATACGATTACGAAAAATACGATATGAGATTGACTCCTCTTGAAAACAAACTGGTTGCGCAAGGGCTTATTGATAAGGAGCAAACTCTGTTGACAAAACCCAACGATAGCGCTTTGCTTCAAAAAATAATGCCTGAGTTATCTCAAAGTCAAATTGACAAAAAAGTAGACTTCTATTGAGAATAACTTAACAAAACTATTACATAGATAATAAATTTTACGGAGAGAAAAAATGATTATTACATTAGTAACCGATCAATTTTATACAAGTAGCCATGGGACAAGCGTTTCGGCGCAAAGATTATATCAAGGACTGGTAGAGCAAGGACATACCGTACGTGTGCTTGCTATTGACAATGGCGAAAATACCCCATACGCTATCAAGGAAAGGAGCTTTGGAAAGTTTGCCGATAAGGTAATTCACTCTCAAGGCTTCCAAGTGGCTAAACCTGATAATGACGTCATCAGAAAAGCTATTACAGGCGCGGACGTTGTGCACGTATTCATGCCTTTTGCGCTCGGACGTAGAACCGTCAAATTGTGCAGACAAATGAATATCCCCTGCACTTGCGCATCTCATATAGTCCCTGAAAACATAACTTCTACAATTCATTTAAGCAAGTCTAAGCTGGTAAACAATCTCATATGGAATCATTGGCTTAGAACTACTTATCAATACGTAGACCATATTCACTGTCCGTCAAAAATGGTTGCTCAACAATTAGAGAAACATAACTTTTATGCTAAAAAGCATATAATTTCCAACGGATATAACGATATATATAAAATGAATCGAGAAGAAAAGCCTGCTATCTATAAAGATAAATTCATTATCGTAGTAAACGGCAGAATGTCGCGTGAAAAACGATTTGACATTATTATCAAAGCTGTCAACAATAGCAAGTACCGCGACCGTATTTTGCTTATTTTCGGCGGTAAGGGACCTTTGAAAAACCATCTTGTAAATATGGCTAAAAAATTGCCAAATACTCCGGTATTTCTCGGCGCTTATAATCGCGAGCAACAACTTTCCTTTTTGAATTTCGCAGATTTATACGTCCACTCTGCCGACGTTGAGGTCGAAGGTATGACCTGCCTTGAAGCCATAGCATGCGGTTGCGTTCCGATAGTTTCGGATAGTCCTAAATCTGCTACCTCTCAATTTGTAGCGCATCCAAACAGTCTATTCCAACACGGCAACTGCTATGACCTGGCAAATAAAATCGATTGGTGGATCGAGCACCCTGACGATTTGCGCGCCCATCATGAAATAATTGCTGATTATGCTAAAAACTTCTCCGTAGAGCTTAGCATGCGCGCTTATGAAAAAATGTTTGAAAAAGCAGTAGCAGAACACAAAGAAGCCTGCCACTCAACAAACGAAGAAGTCGTATATAATGAACTACTCGACGAAGAATTGCTTGACTACTGTAG
>CAMWPK010000136.1 GCA_947176115.1 uncultured Clostridia bacterium | reverse complement strand
TCGTCAAGGAAGTACCTGTTGAAAAAATAGTAGAGAAAGAAGTAAGAGTAGAAGTGCCAGTCGAGGTAGAGAAGATTGTTGAGAAAGAGGTCGTCAAGGAAGTCAAGGTAGTAGCACCTCCAAAGCCTAAGAAAGAAGTAGCCCCAAGACTTACACTTGACGAAGCGTACGCATTGCTTAGCAAAGAGCAGAAGAAGTACTTTGACGGACTGAGGGAATACGCGTTGTCTAAATACAAATGTAAAGAGAAGAAGTCAACTTACTTTGTAGTATACGGACAGACGAGCGCCAATCCATTGATGAAGTTGACGATAAAGAAAGACAATACAGTAGCGCTTTTCAAGATGGAAGACGAGTATTTGAAAGACCTCAAGAGAGGAGCTACGAGCGACGGAACAAAGGTGAAAGTCAAAGAAACGGAAGTAGTAGTAGACGACGTACAAGCGTACGAAACGGCAAAGAAGATGGTAGATCTCAGAGAAGATCAAATCGAGAGATACCAAGACTTGCTAAGAGAGCAAAGAAGTATGAAATAGCACAAAATAGCGGAGCGCAAAGCGTTCCGCTATTTGTTACGTTAAATTTCCCAAATTAGTTGCATAGTATTGCAAATTGCTTTTTTGTTGTGCTATAATAAATTGCAAAATACTTTTTGTGAGGTTATTATGGAGTTCAAAAAGGAAGATTTATTTACAATTCCAAATATTTTGACGTATATAAGACTTATCTGTATACCGATTTTCATTTGGCTCATGATTGAGTACTACTTACATGACTTTACCGACGTATATATGTGGGCAAGTTTTGGAGTATTCTTATTTGCAGAGGTTACAGATATCTGCGACGGATATATTGCAAGACACTTCAATCAAATCTCCGACATAGGTAAGGTGCTAGATCCGATAGCTGACAAGGTTTTGCAATGCGTTTCTATGCTTATGCTCTGCATTTGCGGTAATATAAATTGGGCGTTTGCAATTATTATTATAGTCAAAGAAGTTTATATGGGTGTGACTTCTAAGTATTGGATGAGAGCAAGTAAAAGACAGGTAGAGCAGAAATCCAACAAAGTAGGCAAGGCAGGCGCGTTTATCTATTTTGCAGGTATATTGCTTTCATTCTTTACTAAAAAGCATACAATCATATATTGGGTAGATTTTGCGCTTTTGGTAATTGGAAGCGTGCTTGCGATAATTGCGGCTACTATATATACGGTAATTTATCAGCGCAAACTTAAAGAATTGAGAGCAAGCGGTATTCTTGATACTCTAGATAGATACGGCAATCCATTGCCGACAGTTGAAGATAGAAAAGAAGATAGCAATACCGCGCAAGATACGCAAGAAAATACTCACAGCGCAGACGCTGAGTAAGGAGAAAAATGCAATTTCTTAATTTATTATCAGCGTTTACTTTTCACTGGGAAAGATTTACTCAACCCTCCGTCATTATAGGCATTTGTATAATGGTGGTGGGACTTGTGTTTAGTTTTTGCTCAAGAACTATCGCTGACGCTATCGGCAATAAGCGCAAGGCTAAGGGAGAAGACCCTAATACGGAAATGCTGTATACGGCATTCAAGTTTGTGTCAATGGGAGTGGTATTTATAGGTATGTTGGTGGCAATCGTCACTATGAGTTGGAAATAAATAAGGTTAGTTGGAAATAATTATAGTTAAATATATAAGGAAAAACAGTTATGGAAATGTCAAAGACTTACGATCCAAAATCGTTTGAGAACAAATTGTATAAGGAGTGGATAGATAAGGGCTATTTCAAAGCCAAGGTGGACAGTAAAAAAGAGCCGTTCACTATTGTTATACCGCCACCGAACATCACCGGTCAACTGCATATTGGGCATGCGCTCAACGATACTATTCAAGACGTAATAATTAGATTTAAGAGAATGCAAGGATTCAGTACGCTTTGGCTTCCGGGTACTGACCATGCGTCTATCGCGACGGAAGTCAAGATAGTCGAGAAGATGAAAAAGGAAGAGGGCTTGACCAAGCAAGACGTAGGCAGAGATGGATTCTTGGAGAGAGCTTGGGCGTGGAAAGAGCAGTATGGCGGTAGAATTGTCGAACAGCTTAAGAAGTTGGGCGCTTCTTGCGACTGGTCAAGAGAAACCTTTACAATGGACGAGAAATGCTCTAAGGCGGTCAATGAAGTATTTGTCAATCTTTACAACAAAGGACTTATCTACAAGGGGGATAGAATAATCAACTGGTGTCCGTGCTGTAAGACGGCGCTCAGTGACGCGGAAGTCGAATACTCCGAGCAAGATTCTCACCTTTGGCATATCAGATACCCGCTTGCTGACGGAAGTGGAGAGATTATAGTAGCTACTACCCGTCCCGAAACGATGCTTGGAGATACTGCGGTTGCGGTAAATCCTAAGGACGAACGATATGTCGATATGATAGGCAAAATGCTAATTCTTCCGCTTGTAAACAAGCAAATACCTATCGTAGCAGACGAGTACGTAGAAAAGGATTTCGGTAGCGGAGCGGTTAAGATTACGCCTGCGCACGACCCCAACGACTTTGAAGTGGGTCTAAGACATAATCTTGAAGTAATCAGAATTATGAATGACGACGGCTCTATGAACGAGTTTGCCGGAGCATATCAAGGACTTGACAGAGTAGAAGCGCGCAAGCGTATCTGCGAGGATTTGCAGGCGCAAGGCTATATGGTCAAGATTGAAGACTACAAGCACAACGTGGGAGAGTGCTATCGTTGTCACGCTACGGTAGAACCAATCGTAAGTAAGCAATGGTTTGTCAAAATGGCTCCGCTTGCAAAACCTGCGATTGACGTAGTCAGAAAAAAGAAAGTTGAATTTATTCCATCAAGATTCAGCAAGGTTTATTTCAATTGGATGGAAAATATCAAAGACTGGTGTATATCCCGTCAACTTTGGTGGGGACATAGAATACCTGCGTATTATTGCGACGACTGCTCAGAAATGCAGGTATCCAAGACACCGATTACCCTCTGTCCAAAGTGCGGTGGCAAGCATATTCGCCAAGACGAAGACGTACTTGACACGTGGTTCTCAAGCGCATTGTGGCCATTCTCGACATTAGGCTATCCCGAAAAGACAGACGACCTCAAGTATTTCTATCCCAATAGTTTGTTAGTTACGGCGTACGACATAATCTTCTTCTGGGTTGCGAGAATGATTTTCTCAGGCTTGGAGCATATGGGCGAAATTCCTTTCCCCGAAGTGCTTATTCACGGAATTGTTCGCGATAGTCAAGGCAGAAAGATGAGCAAGTCGCTCGGCAACGGAATTGACCCGCTTGAGATTATTGATAATTACGGCGCAGACAGTTTGAGATTTTCACTAGTTCAGGGCTTAGCTCCGGGTAACGATACGAGATATACCGACCAAAAGACGGAGTTTTCTCGCAACTTTATGAACAAGTTGTGGAATGCGTCGCGCTTTACGCTTCTCAATCTCAAAGACGTACGCGTAAAGGAAATGGGTACGTTTAGACTTACCAATGCCGATAAGTGGATACTTTCGCGTCTAAATAAGGCAGTGAAAGAGGTTACTGCCAACCTTGAAAAATACGAGCTGGGAAATGCAAGCGCTAAGCTATACGACTTCGTATGGACAGAATTCTGCGACTGGTATATCGAGCTTGCAAAGGTGTCTTTGTACGGCGACAATCAAGACAAAAAAGTCAATACGCTGTCCGTACTTGTGTACGTGCTTGAGAATATTCTCAAACTTATGCATCCATTCGTTCCGTTTATTACCGAAGAGATATACAAGAACTTGCCTACGACAAAGAATAGTATCGTGATATCCAGTTGGCCTACGCTCAATAAGAAGTTCAGTTATACCAAAGAGAGCGGTGAATTTGCTAAAGCTATGGAGGCAGTCAAGGCTATTCGTAATATGAAAGCCGAAAAGGGCGTGGCTCCTTCAAAGAAAATAAAGGCTTATTTTATCGCAAGCTCAATAAATCCTAAGGA
>CAMWPK010000135.1 GCA_947176115.1 uncultured Clostridia bacterium | reverse complement strand
TTTGAGAAAATACGCCTTTTCAAGGGCATTCAAGAAAAGTATACTTTTTTTGGAAAAATTAAAAAGATTTTTCAAAACATAGAAAATTAAGTAGTAAAATTAAAAACACGCAATTAATGCGCGTTTTTGCTACGATATATTGCAACTTGACAAAGTAATAGAAAATATCATATAATCTAACTATGGAAAACGTTAAGAAACTTTTAGAAGACAGAGAGCGCCAAACTCTGTGCAAGTACGCAATGCTTTCAGCAGATACCCAAGGCAGAGAGCGAGAGATTTCGCCTTGTACTTTACGTACAGACTTTCAAAGAGATAGAGATAAGATTTTGCATTGCAAGTCTTTTAGACGACTAAAGCACAAGACGCAGGTCTTTCTTGCGCCGGAGGGCGACCATTACCGCACGCGTCTGACGCATACGTTGGAAGTGGCGCAGATTGGACGCACCATAGCAAGAGCGCTTCGTCTTAACGAGGACCTTGTAGAAGCAATCGCTTTGGGACACGACCTTGGTCATACCCCGTTCGGTCACGCAGGAGAGCGAAAACTTAACGAGCTTGTGCAAGGCGGTTTTGTTCATTCTAAGCAAAGCCAAAGAGTTGTGGAACTGCTAGAAAACAATGGCAAAGGTCTAAATCTAACATTTGAAGTACGCGACGGCATAGGCAATCACAGATACCACGATACTCCCAAGACTTTAGAAGGAGAAATCGTCAAGTATGCCGATAGATTTGCTTATATAAATCACGATATTGAGGACGCAAGACGCGGTGGAGTTATCACTGACAAAGACCTTCCAAAGGACTGCGTGGAAGTACTTGGCAACTCCAAGTCAAAACGCATCAACAATCTTATATCCGATATGGTGGAAAACAGTTGGGATAAGCCGTATATCAAGCAATCGGCTCAATTTGACGAAGCTACGGAAAAACTTCATACTTTTATGTACGAAAGGGTCTATTTCAATCCCCAAGCAAAAAGCCAAGAAGCAAAAGCTGTCGAAATGATTCAGCTTATCTTTGAATATTATATCAAAAATCTCGACAAACTCCCCGACTTTTATAAATCATTGCTTGAAAGTTATCCCGCAGACAGAGTTGTGTGCGACTATATCGCATCTTTCTCCGATAGGTATTGCGTGAGAGTATTTAGCGAACTCTTTGTGCCTGACGAGTGGAAGATATTGTAAAAAATTATTTTAATCGCAAGCAACGTCAGTACATTCACCCGCGTTATATGGATTGACGTGTATAACAATGTGCCTTACTTCTTCATACGTTGCTTCTATCTTATCATGTACCCTTTGCGCTATATCGTGCGCCTCAACTATATTTAGACTTGAATCGACGGCTATCTCTGCCTCAACGTAGATTATTGAACCTGAAATACGCGTCTTTAGCAAATCGACGTTTTTTACGTCCTCGTCATCGTTGATAGTCTTATAAATCTTGCTGACTAGGTCGTCCGGCGCGGCGTGGTCGGTGAGTTGTCTTATCACTATCTTAACAATATCATACGACACCTTGACGATAAGAAGAGCAATAAGAATTGTCGCGATACCTTCCAATACGTACACGCCTAGCATTGCGCCCAAGATACCCACAAAGCCTGCAATGGACGAAAATGCGTCAGAACGGTGATGCCAAGCGTCGGCTTTAAGCGCCTGCGAGTCGAGTTTTTTAGCGTAGAAAATCGTATACCAATACATACCCTCTTTGACGACTATTGACACAATCGCGGTAATGAGCGCAACAAGAGTTGGCTTAACGTACTCCCCATTGTCTTTTGTAGCAGATATAATATCTTTAATTCCGCCATATCCTAGACCTATTGCCGTGGCAAAGAGCAACATCGCAAGTAAAATAGATGCAATGCTTTCAAATTTGTCGTGGCCGTAGTTGTGATCCCTATCTTCATTTTTGACGGCAATTCTTGCGCCGATAAGCACTATGAGCGTAGAGAGTACGTCACTGGATGAATGAACGGCGTCTGAAATCATTGCAGTACTATTGCCGAATATACCCGCCAAGAACTTGCCAATAGCCAAAACAAGGTTGACGATTATCGTAACTATCGCAACCTTGTTGATTATTCTTATAGCGCTTTTGTTGTCTTTTATTTTCACTGCTTTACTCTTTATGTGTTTATTAGATATTTATAATATATTATTATCAGTATAATATATAGATTACTACTCTATCTTTTTCTTTTCTCGCAAAGCGTTATATCAACGCGTAAGTTTGCAGTATTCTTTTTACTTCTTTTATATACGACTGCAAAGGCTTATACTTATCTGCTACTGCAAGCAAGCCTATCCACATTGCCTTAACAATCTTAGCTCTTTGAGTATCAAAAGAATAATACAAACCGTCCAATAGCGTAATTATCTCGTCCTTTTTTGCATCGGATATGAGCGAATCCCCCTCAACGATATGCGACATCTTGGTAATATACGGCGACACTTCTTCCTTAACAACGTTGTCAACTTTCTTCTCTTCTTCCGCCTCTACTACCTTTTCTTTATAACTCACTACGTCGCCGAACGCCTTTGCGTACGTCACAAGCACTGTGTTGCAAAAATGAGAATATCTTGCGGAATAATCGTCATACTTGTAATACGCCGATAAGAACTTATCCATATCTATATTATTCCTGTCAATGTCAAAAAGCAACTTCGTCACGACAGACACCACAGCCATATTCTCTTGAGGCAAATTGAGAGTGGCTTCGCCAAAAATGGAATTGTAAGTTTCGTTAAGTTTGATTGAAGAGTTGCACTTGGCAAGATAGTTGGTTAAGCACGGTGTAGATGCTACAAACTTCAAAAGATTTTGAATGGCTCTCCCCGAAAGTAAATAGGACGAGTTTGCGACCTCGTCACAATAATTTAAAAATATACTATAAGCTCTGCTTGGAGACAACTCTATCATTTGTAATTACTCCGATGTTTTTTTATATTATACTATATCGATATCAAAATATCAAGTGAGCAATATGCAAAAATATCCTAAACCGCTTGAAAATTTCGCCAATAAGGTATATAATTATTTATGCATCACATTTTCAGACGCGCATTGACGCGCAAAGGAAGATTATTATGAAATCTATATCTTTACTTCTCAATACTACCCAAAGTGTCAAGACTTTTGTCAATATCATTTCTCAGTATGACTTTGATATGGATCTGCGTTGCGGAAGATACGTCGTGGACGCTAAGTCGATTTTGGGTATATTCTCCCTCGACCTCAATCGCCCCGTCGTACTTGAAATTCACAGCGACAATGACTGCGATGAACTCATTGAAAAAATCTCTAAGTATATCTGCCAATAATCATGCTCGAATCGAATACTGTAAACAAATTGATTTTGCTATACGCGCTCGACAAGATGGAAGTCCCCCTTCAGGAGGATCTTATTTTGGATATGATTACGGAAAACAATTGGCTCTCGTATATGGACTGCAAAGTAGCTCTCACCGATTTGATTAAAAACAACATGGTCACTAATATGGCTACAAAGGGTTGCAATCCCAGATACGCTATAACCAGCGATTCAAGAGAAGGTCTTAAACACTACTTTGTGGAAATCCCCTCTTCAATCAGAGATAATATTGCCGAAGTCGTAAAACTCAACAAAATCAAATATAGAAAAAAGCAAGACTATTTTTCAGATTATTATAAAAATGCTGACGGAACTTATACCGTTGTTCTGAGAATTGACAGCACGTCAAACTCGCTTATGGATCTAAAACTCGTAGTGCAGAATAGAACAAAAGCCAAGTGGCTTTTCAAAAATTGGAGCGACAAGGCGTCATCTCTATATGAATTTATTCTAGAAAATTTAATTGATTGATTACAAAAGTCAAAGGCAAGAGCGAGGGAAATTCCCTCGCTCTTATTATTTGGTTGGCTACTTCTTCATTGCGCGTTGCTCACGGAGCAAATCTTGATATCTTTCAATTTGGTCGTATCTCAAGTCTACCATCTTCTTTGCCGTTTCGAAGGCTTGAGCGTCGC
>CAMWPK010000134.1 GCA_947176115.1 uncultured Clostridia bacterium | reverse complement strand
GGAAGATACTATGCGCATATGGGTATTAAAAGAAATGTTGCAATCGTCTGACGAAAAGATGCTTACAAGGTGTCTAGACGCAATAGAGAGCAATAATTACTATCGCTTAAAGGCTATGAACGACGCATACGCAATGCTTGATGAGCACAGCGGACTTTCGCCAAAGGAGTTCGTGGCGGTGCTTCGCGACGTAGTTGACGGCAAGCGCGATAAATATCTCAACGCCGACTTTAGGCATGCATACAGTTTTATCAGCGGATACAAGAGGGTATACAAAGATAAGTTCCGCGACTTTGCAATCGACGCGCTTGAGCGCGGAGGAGAGAGGGCGAGATGGGCTTTGTTGTATTTGCTTCCGGCTAAGTTGCTCAACGGCGAATACGCAAGTGAAATATACTCAAGGAAGTTGAGGGTAGAGGACTTGCCTTACTTTGTGCATAAGATACACGGCGACCAAATGTGCCCTGAGGACGTTCCGCTTGCGTTCGAAAGACTATTCGAATTACTTACTTCAATGGACAAGGTCAACTACCACTTCAAAGTTGACGACGATATAGATTTCGCAAGGGACGTATCAAAGACAGAGATGATTACCGCTCTGGGCGATATTGCCACACAAATAGGCGACGATAATTATATCAAGCGCCTTGACGGCATTTACGATACCTTGAAAGAAGAAGCGCAAACTCACTATTTGTATATCGTTAAAGAAAGGACTACGCTTGACACCAGACTTTGCGCGATAAAGTTCTTAAAGAGCGACAATTATATCGCGCTAAGGTATTTTGATAGAAAAAATATCAAGTTGACTTACGAAGAAGCCGTCATGGTATCCGACTATCTTAAATCCAAAAAGCAAAGCGTCAAGTCTAAGATAATCAAGTCGTATCTTTCCTCAAAAGACAGCGACAGGATTGAGCAGTATCTGCTATCTTGCAAAGAAGAATATAAAATTTCCGCCGGCGAAGAAATGCAGAAAAGTCGAGGCAAGGTAGACGGCAAAAAGTTGGAAAAGAAAACCAAACCGTCATATTACCGCAACGAGAGTGTATTTATCGTCGATAGACCCGACGGCGAAATCAAAAGCCTAGCCAATCAAAAGATTGACGTCAAGCCTTTGGAACTTATCAAGCATAAGCGGTTGCAAGAGTTCTTTCGAGCGATTGGCGACTTTATCCAAGCCAATAAAGACTATGAGTATCAGTCGGATCTGGGCGAAGGACTTAAGCAGTTCGGCTCTAGTTTTGAAAGACTTAAGGACACCGAATTGGGCGCAAGAGATTGGCAAGCGTACCCCTTGGGACTTGAGATAAAAGCCTTGATAGAGAAGTTTTCGGCTGACGATATAGCAGGCGTATTAATTCTTTTTCATTGCGTGGATTATGACGCCAAGAAGTTGTATTGCGGTATCTACAACGGCAAGTCGTCAAAAGAGGCTGAAAAGAATTACGATTACCTAGTGTCGCTCAGAAAAGGGTATTGGTTCGCCACCAATGAGTATAATATTGTCAGAAATTTTGAAAACAATATGGCGCGTTTATTGGGCGAGGAGCAACTTCTTGCTCTAATATCTGCCTTTGCAAATAAGGGCGCGCTGGATAAATACGAAAAGTCGTATTGGTATCCTGATATATACAATAGTATTTTGATAAATCAAAGCGAGGATATTGAGCTTATCAAAAAGTTATTGCATTTTGTCGGCATATTTATTGACGCCATACCGGATTACACTCCCGATACGAATTTGACCGTCAAGGCTTACGAGTACGGTTTGATTTCGCAAGACCTTGCGCGCTACTTTATTCTCAAGCGAGAATATATCGGCTCTTTAGTTACTCCATCGTCTGATAGGTGCGTTATGCGTCCCGACTATAAGTACCCAAAGTTCAAGGCTTTGCTTTTCGATTTTCTCGACATCGCGTTGGAAGTCGAGTTTAGTCGCGGAAGTCTGGAAACGCCGTATAGCTATCTCTTGTCGCGCGCCGAGAGAATTTACGGCGTAGAGAAGTTCTGCAAAGCCATTGTTTCGCTCAGAGGAATGACTTGGGTACGTTCGCCGTTCGGAACGGAAAAGGACGCCGTATTGTCATATATACTCAAGTGTTGCGTAAAAGCCGAGGACGACGATTACGCAAAGTTTGTTCAACTCGTTGAGAAGTATAAGATTACCGATGACGAACTTATCGAGGCTACGCTGTTCAATCCGGAATTTGTAGATTATACTGCTAAGTATCTAGACGTTCCGCATCTCAAGATTGCCGTATTTTGGTTTATCGCGCACCTCAATGAAAATCTTGAAGGCGATAAACAAGACAGACGCATTGAGCAGATAAAAGAGTTCTCCGATATTAGCTATCCCGATTTTAAGGACGGCGCTTTCGACTGCAAGTGGTATGAAGAAATGGTGGAGAGGGTACCTCAAGATATACTCAGGCGAGTATACGATAATGCTAAATACGTCACCGTCGGCGGTCTGCATAAGCGCGCTCAGAGGTTTTTCGACGCTCTCAACGGGCGCATTGACAAAGCCGTGTGCTTGGAGAAAATGAGCGGTACTCGCAACAAAGACTACTGTCTTATCTACAGCCTTATTCCTATAGAGAACAGGCAAGATTTGTTTGAGAGATATTCAGCGCTTGCCGAGTTTATTCAAAGCGGAAAGCAGTTCGGAACTCAACGTCAGTTGAGCGAACGCAGAACCGTGGATATTGCCATGGAGAATCTTGCCCGCGTCGCAGGATACGCAAGTTCGGATATATTCATATTTGAAATGGAAGCGGAAAACCCAAGCGACATCTTCAAGACCTTTGAGATTGATAATATTGCTATTACGCCGTATATTGACGAGAATAAATTCAAAGTAACTTACTCTGTTCAAAAGGACGGTAAGTCGCTGTCGGCGATACCAAGTAAATACGGCAAAAATCAAATGGTCGCGACTATGCGAGAGGGCATTAAAAAGCTCAATCAGAAGTTCCGTCGCATTATTACAAGCCTGGAAAGTACTATGAACAACCGCGTTGAGTTTAGCGTCGAGCAACTTTATAATATGCGAAGAGAGCGTATTATGGCGTGCGTACTTGACAAATTGGTATTTGTCGCGGACGGTAAACTATGCGTATTCGACAAAGAACTTAAGAGTATAGACGGCGAGATTATCAAGTCGGGAAACGTATACGTCGCTCATCCCGTTGAGTTAAAGAAGTCGGGACTTTTGACGTCGGCCATTGAATACGTGGCAAGACGTAATATCCGTCAGCCTTTTAAGCAAGTCATGAGAGAGATTTATACCAAGACGGAATTGGAACTTACTCAGGAAGAGGTATTGCGCTTTAAGGGATTCGAGGTAGACCTCAAGAAGTGCGTAGCCACGCTAAAAGGCAAGGGCTGGGGAGTGTGCGAAGAGATAGGACTTAGAAAGATATATTATCGTAGCGACGTTGTTTCGGCAATCTTTAGGGAGTTTGATTTGTTCTATACGGCAGACTATACCAACGTCAATAGAGAACTCCACGGAATATACTTCTTGAAGCGAAAGAGCGGGGAGATTATTCCTATAAAGGACGTGGACGATATCACTTTTTCCGAAACTTTGCGCGACGTGGATTTGATGGTATCCATAAGTTCCAAAGTTATCTACGACTTTGATTTGGCTATGTCTACGGTGGAGATGCGCCATGAAGTATTGAAGTCTATAGTAGGTATACTTGGACTTACCAACGTATCTTTCTTGAAAGACAATATCAAAGTCGAAGGCAAGTTGGGGACTTACGTCGTCAATATCCGCACGGGACTTGTGTTTAAGGAAGGCAAGGGCAATCTTGCGCTTGACACGGTGTACAGCGTAGATAAGCCTATTCTTCTTGATTTTGTAGACGAAGACCCAATGACGGCAGATATTATAAGCAAAGCTATCGTGCTCGCGAACGACATTGCAATAAAAGATACCGCAATATTGAGAGAAATAAAAGATTAATATTGATTTGTGTGATTTTGTATGATATAATTAATTTATTGAT
>CAMWPK010000133.1 GCA_947176115.1 uncultured Clostridia bacterium | reverse complement strand
CAAAGCTACCTTATGGCACATCAAACGGTCTGCTTAATGCTGCTACGGTCAAGTCCTGACATGGTTCACAGTGAATGATTGCACAAGACCTTGGTATCAACGTTACTTATTTGAGGCAGACCTCACATAGTCAAAGCCGAGAACGGCGTTCAGTCCTGCTGTTGCGGATTGCAGGTACAGGGCACCGCAAGCTCCCCACCTAGCGCATTGTTTATAGTATAGACCAATTTCATGCAAAAGTCAAGATATAAAAAGTCTTTTTATCGCATAGGACAAAATCCGTCAAAAAAATACTTTATCTTGAGGAGCGAGGTATAGTCGAAAGTATTTATTCTTCTCAAGGCGCTTTGATATCGGAAATATTTTAATATATGGTTATATTTATAATCAGTCGTAAATACACTTTAACGTAGACAAAAAAAATAGTTCTTTGAAAAATCGACAAAATTCGACATAAATCTACAAAAGAAGACAATCCAATAGGCTTAGAAAATGGTAGTATCTTAGAGGTGACGATGTTTTATTCGATAAAAAGAAAGTCAATCATTGCAGTTTTAGTAGTAGTTGCTCTTGTTGCGATATGCGCAACGGGAATGGCAAATGAGCAAGTAAGCGCGGTATTTAACAACCAAAGTTTACGAAAAGTGCCGGTATACGGCGTAGATACGGACGAAAAAATTGTAGCGTTGACGTTTGACGCCGCTTGGGGCGCGGATAAAACGCAGGGGATATTGGATATTCTCGACAAGCACGGTGTAGATGGCACTTTCTTTTTGGTAGGTTTTTGGATAGATAAGTATCCCGAAATGGTCAAGAAAATTGCCGAAAGCGGTTGCGATATAGGTAATCATAGCAACAATCATCTCAATATGAGTACGCTGAATAAGGATAAGATTGCCGAAGAATTGGATTACGTAACCGACAAGGTCAAGGAATTGACTGGGGTGCAGACTAAATTCTTTAGACCGCCGTTTGGCGACTATAATAATACGCTATTAGAAGTAGTAGAACAAAAGAACATGATTGGTGTACAGTGGACGGTGGATTCTCTCGACTGGAAAGGGTTGAGCGCTACTGAAATACTCTCTAGGGTAAATAAGGGAGTAAAAAGTGGTTCGATTATTCTTTTTCACAATAATAGCGACAATATTTTGGACGCTCTTCCACTCGTAATTGCCAATTTGAAAAATCAAGGCTATAAAATGGTGAAGCTGTCTGACTTGGTATATCAAGATGGGTATAGCATAGACAACAGCGGTATTCAGCATAAGAATGCCTGATGGTAAATAGAGAAAAATAAAAGAAATAAGAAAACACGACTGGAGGGTAGATTATGAACTACGAACAGATGAACAACAATAAATTGCAATTGGTCGGCACTGTAGTAAAAGAGCCGATTTACACCCATGAAGTATTTGGAGAGGGCTTTTACGAAACAGTGGTCGCCGTCCCCAGGCTGTCGGAGCAAAAAGATTATATTCCAATCACTATTTCCGATAGATTACTTGCAAGGCATGAAGTACAGGTTGGAGATAAAATCAATCTTGTAGGACAATTCAGAAGTTACAACAAAATGGAAGGGGAGAGGTCAAAATTGCTATTGACAGCTTTCGTAAGAGATTTGTTGCCTATAGATGAGAATGTTACGCCCAACACTATTGAGATTACCGGATATATATGCAAACCGCCGATATACCGCACAACTCCGTTTAAGAGAGAAATTTGCGACGTACTTATTGCGGTAAATAGAGCGTATAATAAATCCGACTATATTCCATGCATAATGTGGGGCAGAAACGCTCGTTTTGTACAGAACATGAAAGTAGGCGAAAAACTTACCGTAGTGGGTAGAATACAGAGCAGAACTTACGTCAAAAATCTTGGCGAAGATAGGAGCGAGGAGCGAGTTGCTTATGAAGTATCGGTAAGCAAAATCAATCCTGTTGAGCATGAATATATAGATAATATGGAAATTGCCAGCGCGGAAATTGACTAAAATAATTCTCAATTAAGCAATTTTTAATCCATATTATTACAAAATAATCGCAAATTTATAATAATTTGTCAAAAATTATAATCATAAATTATACAATTAGACAATTATATCCATTGGTAATAAAAAGTGGCGACTTGATATGTCGCTACTTTTTTATTTGTATTTTAATATATTATTATTTTATTTACAAGCCAAATACTTTGTGATATAATACCTATAGTAGAAGTATCATTTTTTTACGGTGAACGATGGAATTCGAGCAAATTAAGGACAATATCTCAAGATGTCTTTCTCGCATCGAAGAGACAAAAATCAGGGCGGGAAGATCTGACAAAGTTACGTTGATAGGCGCTACAAAATTGCAGTCGAGAGAACTTGTATCTTTTCTAAGCGATAATCGACTTTTGACTGACGTTGGAGAGAATAGAGTACAAGAGTTTGTTGACAAATACGATTTTGGCAAGAATTTGAAATGGCACGTAATAGGTCAGCTTCAGACAAATAAAGTCAAGTATATAATTGACAAGGCGGTATTGATACATTCGCTTGATAGAGAAAGTTTGGCTGACGAGATAGAAAAGCAGGCAAAAAAGCATAATTTGACAGCTGATTGTTTGATAGAAGTAAATATGGGTAGTGAAATATCCAAAGGCGGTGTCAATCCAAAAAGGCTTGACGAATTGTTGGATTATATAAGTGACAAGGACAATATCAGATTAAGAGGTCTTATGACGGTTATGCCAAACCTTGAGAATAAGGAAAAATTAAAAGATTTATATAAATCTTTTAACCAACTATTTGAAGACTTCAAGATTAAGGCTAAATCACAACATAAGATAGATACGTTGTCTTGCGGTATGACTAACGATTATGAGATGGCAATAGAATACGGCGGAGCAACAATGGTACGACTGGGAAGAGTGTTATTTGGAGAGCGTAATTACAATTTGGGAGATAAATAATGGATAGACGGGATTACAACAACGAAGAAAGAGACGTTTTTAACAACGACGGGAGAGGCAACGGCTTTATTCCGCGCCGTAGGTTTAATTTTTCTCGCAGTGATTATCAAAACGGTGGCAATCTCGGCGCAAATAACGGTTCGCAAGGGGGATATCAACAACAGTATGCTGATCAGCAACCTTATTCGCAAGCTAATTATCAACCAAACTATCAGCCTAATCCAATGCCGTATCAAGGACAAGTACCTCCTCAGCAGGTATATCCAAACCCGCAATATGCGCCTCAGCAACCCTATCCTCAACCTTATCCTGCTCAGCCATATCCTCAACAAGGTCAATATCAAGACGACGGAATAGATTTTGACGGTAGAAATATGGGGTATGAGCCTGTAAAAAAGAAAGGTCTTTTTTCTTTCCGCAATAAAAAACAGCAACAATTTGTCGGCGATATGCAGAATATTCTTATCGTTACGCCAAAGACGCTGTCTGAAGTGCAGGATATTATTGACAATTTACGCAATAGACAGGCTATAATCGTTGAGTTCAATAGAATTAATGAGAAGTACGCTCAACGTATTTTGGACTTTCTCAACGGCGCAATCTATGCGCTTGGCGGTTGTGAGCAGAGAATAGCAGACAATATGTTTCTATTTACCCCTGGTGGAGTATCAATACAAGGACAGATTAAATAGATTATGTTAAAAATTCAAGACAAAAACGCTGTTTTGAAGCGTATTTTAATAGATTTTTTGATTTTTGCGCTACTGCTTGCAAGCGACTTGATTTCAAAAGACGTCGTTATGAACAGATTGGGACTAAGTTCCTATAGTAGTTACACGCTGGTGGACGGACTTTTTGCCATATATCCATGCTTCAATGACGGCGCGTCATTTTCTGCATTTTCAGGGAAGACAGGTTTTTTGATTGCGCTGACAGTTATATTAATGGTGTTTTTGGCAGTGATAGCCATTCTCAATTCGCTTAAGCGTCCCAAGACTTCTTGGCTTTTTAGGTGGTCTTTGGTGCTGTTAATTGCCGGCGGACTAGGTAATTTGGTTGATAGAATTTTCTGCGATGGCACGGTGCGCGACTTCATTCAATATATATTTTTAGACAAAATTTTTGAGAAGTTGTTC
>CAMWPK010000132.1 GCA_947176115.1 uncultured Clostridia bacterium | reverse complement strand
TAATAATATTGTTTATAATATATAAATAAGAATCAGTTATTAAAGAAGGGATTATGGAACTTACCGACGTAAAGGGAGTTGGAGCAAAGACTGCGGAAAAACTCAACAAACTGGGAATATTTACTCCACGCGACGCTATATACTTTTATCCAAAGTTCTACTGGGATATGACCAGAGAAACTGACTTGGACAGCATTGAAAGCGGTGATTACGTTTTGCTCAAAGGTTTTTTGACTTCTGTCAGCGGTCTTATCAGGGCTAAAAGGGGCTTGTCGTTTTGCACCGCAACTCTCAATACTCAAGGTAAGAAGATAAAGCTCACTTGGTTTAATTCGCCTTTTGTCGTTTCGCTTTTGAAGCAGAGCGGAGAATTTTTGTTTTGGGGAAAGGCTCGTCTTAACGGTAAAAAAATCGAGATGTCCAATCCTAGTTTCGAAAAAGCAGAGGATAACAAGCGTCTGCAAGGAATAGTCCCCATCTATCCGCTAAAAGATGCCGTGGGGCAACAGACCTTCCGTAATATAGTAAAGGAGTGTCTTGACAACGTTCATATTGCAAGCCGACTTGACGATTACTGCGACTTATCGCTCAATAAGGCGTTTAGGATAGTACACAACCCTGTTGATATGGATATTACTAAATCTGCCAGACAGCGAATAGCTATAGAAGAACTAGTATATCAAATAATTGCGTATAGAATCATTAAAAACAATTCTGCAAATAAAAAACCTCACCCATATCTGTGTTCGATTGAAGATATCAGACAAGATATAAGTGATTTGCCGTATCAACTCACTGAATCGCAAAATAAGGCAATTGAAGAAATTATTGACGACTTGAGAGGAGAAAGGCACACCAATAGAATGTTGATGGGCGACGTAGGCTCAGGTAAGACGGTGATAGCGTTACTCACTTGCCTTTTTGCAAAAAAATGCGGTAAGCAATCTGCAATTATGGCGCCGACGGAAATTTTGGCGCGTCAGCATTATCGCACCGCGCTTTCGCTTTTCGGAGATAAATTGAGAGTAGCTTTGCTTACTTCTTCTACGCCTACTGCGGAGAAAAAAGTTATTATTAATGCGCTTGGCAAAGGGGAGATTGACATGATAGTCGGTACGCACGCCGTACTCAACGACAAGGTCAAGTTTAGCAATCTCGGACTTATTGTCATTGACGAGCTACACCGCTTTGGAGTAAGGCAAAAGAGCAAACTTGAGGATAAAGCGGTGGGCGTGGATACTTTGGTCATGAGCGCTACGCCAATTCCAAGAGCCTTGGCTCTATCTATATACGGCGACTTAGATATGTCACAGCTTTACCCAAGAGAAGGTACGGGGAACAATATCTCCACTTTTATTATGGGCGATGACAAACTCAAGGGGCTTTATAAGTTTATAACAGAAAGAGTTTCTTACGGCGAGCAAGCGTATATCGTATGTCCGCTTGTCGAAGACAGCGAAGGACTTGAAGTCTTTTCAGCAAAGATGCTGTATAAACAGCTTGTTAAAAAAGAACTCGCCGACCTCAACGTCGGACTTGTCTACGGCAGTATGAAAGACAAGGAAAAGAGTGAGATTATGGCAAGATTTTATGCAGGGGATATCGACGTGCTTGTCGCAACTTCAGTAATTGAGGTAGGTATCGACAGCCAACGCGCAAGCGTCATGGCGGTTCTCAACAGCGATAGATTCGGCTTGGCTGGACTTCACCAATTGCGAGGAAGAGTGGGTAGAAATCCCAATATCAAATCGTATTGTTTCTTGCATACCTCAAAGCAGGAAGAAAATCAAAGGCTCAATGCTTTGCAAGATAATAAAGACGGTCTAAAGATAGCCGAAATAGACGCCGATATGAGAGGATACGGCGACTTCTTGGGCGTCAATCAAAGCGGTGGTAGCGGTAAAATAGGTGTGTTTATCAATAAAAGACTTATCGAGCAGTGTAAAGATATCGCCGATTCTATTATGCAAGAGGGCAGTATCTATACCGAGTATGACGAGATGCTTGAGAAGTATTTGAAGATGTTGCAAGGTGTAAGTTTGAATTAACTATTTGTTATTGACAATTATATTGCTACATATTATAATTATAATATTCATCGGCATAATTTAATAAGCGTAGACTTTTCATATAGCCGAAAAAGGTTTTGATAGAGGTGGATTGTGAAAAAATGGATAACTGTTTTAATTATAATTTTGTCTTTGACTTGCTTGACGTTATTCCTAGTAGCTTGCGACAAAGACACTACTATAGTCGTCGACGACGCAATGTATATAAAGGGGAATACGTTGACGGGGCTTACTGATAATGGCAAAACTTTATCAACAATTTCCGTACCAAAATATGTTACTAATATCGGTAATAACGCATTCAAAGGATGTGCAAATTTGAATAGCGTGGAATTTGGCGACGACTCTCAACTCACTAGCATAGAAGAAGGCGCATTTTATGGTTGTGAAAGTTTAGCGGATATTAAACTCCCAAGTACGCTAACAAGCATAGGCTCTTTTGCATTCTATGGCTGTAGCAGTCTGACAATCTATTGCGAGGCGCAAAGTGAGCCAAGCGGTTGGAGTAGTGCTTGGAACAATAGCAATAGACCTGTGGTATGGGGATATAAGAAGTAATAAGTAAGAAGTAATAGGGAAGAAGTGAAGGAAGAAGTTAGTAGATAAGAAATAAGAAATAAAAGATAAGAGATAAGAAATATGGAGTAAGAAACTAGAGGTAAGAAATAAGAGATAAGAAAAGAGGTGAAGCAAGGCAGGACGTAGGTTCTGCCTTTGCATTTAATCAAAAATTTTCACAAATTTATAATATGTCGAATATTTGCTATTTCGCCTTAATATACTTTAACGAACTAAAAATTGGAGGAGTATATGGAAAAATTCGACCTTTATCAGGATATTGCAACACGCACGGAAGGAAATATTTATATTGGCGTTGTCGGACCGGTGAGAAGCGGTAAGTCAACTTTTATTACAAAATTTATGCAAACTATGGTCTTGCCTAATTTGCAAGACGATTATCATAAGCAACGCATAGTAGATGAGTTGCCACAATCTGCCGATGGCAAAACTATTATGACTACACAGCCAAAGTTTGTGCCAGACGGCGGAGTAGACGTAGAGCTTGCGCCCAATTGCACCGCTAAGCTCCGCTTAGTGGATTGCGTAGGTTATCCTTTTGAGGGAGCGCAAGGTTTTGAAGAGGGAGATAGCGATAGACTTGTCAATACTCCTTGGAGCGAAGAGCAAATGCCTTTCTCGCAAGCCGCAGAATACGGCACTAGCAAGGTTATTACTGACCATTCGACTATCGGCGTACTTATCTCAACGGACGGCTCCATACTCGATTTGCCGAGAGAGGGGTATTTGACGGCAGAGAAGAGAGTAGTCAGAGAGATGAAAGAACTTGACAAACCTTTTGTATTATTGCTCAATTCCAAGCATCCGCAAGATTCAGAGTCGATTAGATTGAGAGATGAACTTGCCGACGAGTACGGAATACCTGTTATGCTGAAGAATATTCAAGAAATGGGCGCGCAAGATATGACCGAGCTTTTGGAGAGCGTGCTTTTGCAATTCCCTATTCGTATGGTAGACGTCAATATGCCGGGTTGGATGCAAGCCTTGCCTAGAGAAAGCGCGGTAATATCTCATATTATTGACAAGGTATGCGACGTGGCAAGAAGCATGCAGGTAATGGGCGATTATAAGAAACTCATAGATATTTTTATTGACGACGAATATCTACAAAACGAAACGAGCGTTAAAGTAGATTTCGGCAAAGGTAACTGCGCATTGACCGTCACACCCCAATCTCAACTTTTCTATCGCGTACTCTCTGATCAGTGCGGTATGGAAATAGCCGACGAGTGCCAACTCGTGTCATATATAAAAGAATTTGCGCAGGCAAGAAATCAATACGAGAAGATAAAGCAAGCGCTTGCAGACGTGGATAGCTATGGATACGGAGTAGTTACGCCAACTCTTGAGGATATGAGACTTCAAAGTCCGCAAATAGTCAGACGCGGTTCTAAATACGGTATCAAACTCAAGGCTTCGGCTCCCGCAATGCACATTATGAGAGTAGACGTAGAGACGGAAGTTAATCCGGTGCTTAG
>CAMWPK010000131.1 GCA_947176115.1 uncultured Clostridia bacterium | reverse complement strand
ATATATTATATCATTTTTAATATAAAATAACAATACCCAATTTCAACAAACTAAAAGAGAGCGCTTGGATAGCACTCTCTTTATCTTGGATTTATCAAAGAATTTTTACTTATTCTTGTGCGCAAGCGACGCCTTTACGAACTCCCTAAAGATTGCGTGCGCTCTGTTGGGTCTTGACTTGAATTCGGGATGATATTGCACCGCTATGAAGAAGTCATTGGCAGGTACTTCGACAGCCTCAACAAGTCTGTTGTCAGGCGACGTACCCGTTACGCGCAAACCTGCCTTTTCAAGTTCCTCACGGTATGCGTTGTTGAACTCATATCTATGACGGTGTCTTTCTTGAATGAGGTCTTGTCCGTAAGCCTTTTGCATAAGCGAATCTTTCGCTATCTTGCAAGGATATGCGCCAAGTCGCATTGTACCGCCCTTGGGTATATTGCCGTGTTGGTCAGGCATAAGGTCTATCACGCAATGCTTGCCGTCGGGTACAAACTCGCTTGAAGTAGCGTCTTTGTATCCAAGCACGTTGCGAGCGTATTCGATAACGGCAATTTGCATACCTAGGCATATTCCAAAGTAAGGTATATTGTTTTCTCTAGCCCACTTACATGCCAAAATTTTACCCTCGGTTCCTCTTTCGCCAAAACCGCCCGGTACCAAAATTCCGTCAACGTCGCCCAAAAGATTTTCGCAAGCGTCGTCGTCTACAAGCTCTTCGGATTCTATCCACTTAATATCTACGATACAGGAATTTTCATATCCGCCGTGTCTTAGCGCTTCTGCTACCGATAAGTACGCGTCGTGCAACTTGACGTACTTACCCACGATAGCTATAGATACTTCTTCCTTTCTCGACTTGATTCTGCCTATCATATCTATCCACTCTTGCATATCAGGCTTTGGAGTGTCAAGACGCAATTGACGGCAGACGACTTCGCTCAACTTGCTATCCTCTAGCATAAGCGGAGCTTCATACAACACGTCAACTGTTAGGTTCTCTATTACGCAGTCGGGAGCAACGTTGCAGAACAGCGCAATCTTTTCAAGTACGCTCTTGTCCATCGGCTCGTCGCAACGGCATACGATAATATCAGGATTGATACCAAGTCCCATAAGCTCTTTGCAAGAGTGCTGGGTAGGCTTGGACTTCTGCTCTCCGCTCGACTTGATATACGGCACAAGCGTAACGTGTACGAAAAGACAGTTATCTCTGCCGACTTCGTGGGAAATCTGTCTGATTGCTTCCAAGAAAGGTTGGCTCTCGATATCGCCTATCGTACCGCCTATCTCCGTCAAAACCACGTCGGCGTTGGACTTCTTGCCTACGCTATAGACAAATTCTTTTATCTCATTGGTGATGTGCGGAATTATCTGCACAGTCTTGCCAAGGTATTCGCCTTGACGCTCTTTGTTGAGTACGTTCCAATACACCTTGCCTGTGGTAAGATTGGAATACTTATTGAGCTCTATATCGATAAATCTCTCGTAGTGTCCGAGATCCAGATCGGTTTCTGCGCCGTCCTCCGTGACGTAAACTTCGCCGTGCTCAAACGGGTTCATAGTGCCCGGGTCTACGTTGACGTATGGGTCAAGTTTTTGCGCCATAACCTTAAGACCTCTTGATTTGAGCAATCTGCCAAGACAAGCCATAGTGATGCCCTTGCCTAGTCCGGATACAACACCGCCCGTCACGAAAATGTACTTTGTCATACTTCCACCTCTCCGTCGTATACTTTCACAGCGCCACCGGTCATATAAACTCTGCCGTCCTCTGCGTACTTGACTGTCAAGTCCCCGCCGAGAAGTTTGACGCTGATTTCTTCGTCTTTACTGCAATATCCGTTGAGTACCGATGCAACTGCAACTGCGCAAGCGCCTGTTCCGCATGCCCAAGTTTCTCCGCGACCTCTCTCCCAAACTCTCATCTTAAGCGTGCGCTTGTCAATGACTTTGACAAATTCTACGTTGACGCCGTCAGGGAACAACGGACTTTCTTCAAATGCTTTGCCTATGCTTGCAAGATTGAGATTTTCCACGTTCTTGACAAATACTACGCAGTGCGGATTGCCCATTGATACGCAGGTGATTGAATATTCGTTTCCGCCTACGGTTACGCTCTTGTTGATTACGCTTTCGCCGTCTAGTTTGACAGGTATACTTGCAGGAGCAAGTTCTGCCGTGCCCATATCGACGGTGATAAGTTTTGCCTCGCCGTTTTGCGTATGTACGTCAACGTTCTTAATACCGCTCAATGTTTCGATAGTCATCTGCTTTTTGTGTACGATAGCATTGTCATAGCAATACTTAGCTACGCAACGTATACCGTTACCGCACATCTTACCTTCGCTTCCGTCTGCATTGAACATTCTCATTTTGACGTCTGCAACCGCGCTGTCGCAAATGAGTATTATACCGTCTGCGCCCACGCCGAAATGTCTGTCGGAAAGTCTAACTGCCAAGCCCTCAGGGTTGACGATTGGATTGCCGATGCAGTTGAAGTATACGTAGTCGTTGCCCGTGCCTTGCATCTTTGTAAACTTGCGAATAGATCTGCCTTCTCTCAATCTGTTGATGTCAATTAGTTCGGTGTTGTATTGCGAGTATCTACTCATAAGCGAATTTACCACGGCGTTTGCCGTATCGATAGAAGTCAAGCAAGGAATAGCTCTCTCTACTGCTTTTCTTCTTATCTTAACGCTATCTCTCGTAGGCAACTTGCCCTTTGAAGACGTGGATATGATATAGTCAATCTTACCCGACTCTATCAACGTAAGCGTATTGTCTTTAGAATTTTCGTGTATCTTATTTACTCCGATTACGTCCAAGCCCATGTTGCGCAACACTTCTGCCGTACCGTGAGTAGAATAGAGCGTATATCCGAGTTCTTCAAACTTTTGACCTATCTCGCCAATCTCGTCCTTATCTTGATTGCGGACGGAGATAAATATACCGCCCTTTTTCTTCATCTTGTAATTTGCCGCAACAAGTCCCTTGTATAGCGCTTCTTCAAGCGTAGTAGCTATGCCCAGTACTTCGCCTGTAGACTTCATCTCAGGTCCGAGTTGGGTATCAACGTTGGTGAGTTTCTCAAATGAGAACACCGGAACTTTTACCGCAACGTACGGCGAATTTGGATATATACCTGTGCCAAAGCCCATATCCGCAAGTTTCTCACCTAAGATTGCTCTCGTAGCAAGGTCTACCATCGGTACGCCCGTAACCTTACTGATATACGGTACCGTACGCGAGCTTCTCGGATTGACTTCGATTACGTAAAGTTCATTCTTATAAATAAGGTATTGTATATTTACAAGACCGATAGTATGCAGATTGACTGCAAGAAGTTTAGAACACTCTTCTATTCTCGCAAGCATTTCGTCGCCTATGTTCCAAGACGGATATACTGCGATAGAGTCGCCTGAGTGAATACCCGTTCTCTCAACGTGTTGCATTACGCCGGGGATTAAAATCTCTTCGCCGTCGCAAATAGCGTCTACTTCTATCTCAATACCCATGAGATACTTGTCGATAAGCACAGGATTCTCAATCTTTTGCGAAAGAATTACGTCCATGTATTCTATTACGTCTGCGTCGGAGTGACATACCGTCATATTCTGTCCGCCAAGTACGTATGACGGTCTTAAAAGCGTCGGATAACCAATCTCGCCCGCAACTTTAAGCGCCTCTTCCTTTGTCATAACGGTATAGCCTTGCGGACGCTTGATATTTAGCTTTTCGAGGAGTTCGTCGAACTTCTCTCTGTCCTCCGCCATATCGATATATTCCGCTTGCGTACCCAAAATCTTTATATTTTGCTCTTTGAGCATTTTCGTCAACTTGATTGCCGTCTGTCCGCCGAACGCTACGACTACGCCGTAAGGCTGTTCTGTCTTGATAATGGACATTACGTCTTCATTTGTCAACGGCTCAAAGTAAAGTCTGTCAGCCGTGTCGAAGTCGGTAGATACCGTCTCGGGATTGTTATTTACGATTACCACTTCGTAGCCCTTGCGCTTTAGCGCCCATACGCAGTGTACCGAAGCGTAGTCAAACTCGATACCTTGACCGATACGGATAGGACCCGAACCGAATACGATAACCTTTTTCTTATCGCTCTTCTTATTGTCGATAAATTCTCTTGCTTCGTTTTCGTCGTCGAAAGTCGAATAGAAGTACGGCGTCATTGCGGCG
>CAMWPK010000130.1 GCA_947176115.1 uncultured Clostridia bacterium | reverse complement strand
TTTTACCATAGTATTTATTTTACATACAAATCAATCAATTGTCAATATAAAAAGCCAACTCATATCTTAATAATTAGTTTATCTATGTAATTTTATAAATATATTGTATTTCTATTTCCAAAATTAAAAATATATGTTAAACTATCATTGCAATAAAATTTAGGAGAAATCTTTATGGATTATATGAAAGAATCGCTCAAAAAACACTATGAGTGGAAGGGAAAACTTGAAGTCGTTTCAAGAGCCAAAGTGCAGAATAAGGAGGACTTATCCCTTGCCTATACCCCCGGCGTAGCGCAAGCCTGTCTTGAAATACAAAAAGACGTAGACAAGTCATACGACCTAACAAGGCGCTGGAATACCGTAGCCGTCGTAACCGACGGAACGGCAGTGCTTGGACTTGGAGATATAGGTCCGGAAGCAGGTATGCCGGTTATGGAAGGCAAATGCGTACTCTTTAAGGAATTCGGCGGAGTTGACGCTATACCAATCTGCGTAAAGTCCAAAGAAGTTGACGATATAGTAAAGACCGTAGCTCTCATTTCGGGTAGTTTCGGCGGTGTCAACCTTGAAGACATATCCGCTCCCAGATGTTTTGAGATTGAGAAAAAACTCAAAGAATGTACGGATATTCCAATATTCCATGACGACCAACACGGCACTGCCGTAGTAACCGCCGCCGCGCTCATAAACGCGCTCAAAATCGTAGGCAAAGATTGGAAAGACGTAACGGTTACTTTTAGCGGAGCCGGCGCGGCAGGTAGCGCAATAGCAAAACTTCTCAACAAATTGGGCGTAAAAGATATACTTGTATGCAATCGCAAAGGCATAATCTGCAAAGGCGTAAACGAACCGAAAGGCAATGAGGAAATTGTAGAAATTACCAACAAAAACCGCCGTCAAGGCACTCTCGCCGACGCAATGAAAGGCGCAGATATTCTCATAGGAGTTTCTGCCCCGGGAATAGTTACGCAAGATATGGTACGCTCTATGGCAAAAGACGCAATAGTAATGGCAATGGCTAACCCAGTGCCGGAAATTATGCCGGAACTTGCTAAGCAAGCGGGAGCAAAGGTCGTAGGCACAGGACGTAGCGACTTCCCCAACCAAATCAACAACGTACTCGCATTCCCCGGTATATTCAGAGGCGCTTTGGACGTAAGAGCCAAAGAAATCAACGAGGATATGAAGATGGCAGCCGCCAAAGCAATCGCAAGCCTAGTAAGCGATAAGGAACTCAATCCTGACTATATTCTCCCAATGGCTTTCGACAAGCGCATTGGAGCGACGGTGGCGAAAGCGGTAGCCGACTCCGCAAAAAAGACGGGAGTCGCAAGAATCTAAGAAATTATTTCGTCATTACGTGATAGTTATTAAAAAAGACTATTCGACACGAATAGTCTTTTTGTTAAGGTAAAATCAATTTTTGCGCATGTGAATTATATTTCTACAGTTGCTTCAACTATGTAATGAAAATTGTCTTTATTTCGGGATTTCCATCAAGATTCTTACCGTTTGGGTATTAGCGTAATGACTGCAAAAAAGGAAGCCTTTTAAGACTTCCTTTCTTAAATATTTTACAGTTTAACTTCATCTAGCCTATTTCTGAACTGAAGTTCCATAATACGCATTCAAGTACATTTGCTTGATTTCTTTCATAAGCGGGTATCTTGGATTTGCGCCCGTGCATTGGTCGTCAAATGCGTCCTCAACCATCTTATCGAGCGTAGAGAGGAACTTCTCTTCGTCTACTCCGTAATCCTTGATTGTCTTCTTTATGCCCACGGCTTTCTTCAACTTGTCTATTTCTGCAATAAGAGCCTCGACCTTTTCTTCGTCGCTCTTGCCCTTCAAACCTAGCATTGTAGCTACGTCTGCGTATCTCTTCAAGGCTTGAGGATATTTGTATTGTGGGAAAGTACCCATCTTGACAGGGTTTTCTACGCTGTTGAATCTGATAACTTCGTCTATCATCAATGCGTTGGCAACGCCGTGTGGCAAGTGGTGATAAGAACCGAGCTTATGAGCCATAGAGTGACATACGCCGAGGAAAGCGTTGGCGAAAGCCATACCCGCCATACATGAGGCGTGAGCCATCTCCTCTCTTGCTTCAGCGTCATGAGCGCCAAGTTCGTATGCTCTAGGCAAATACTTAAAAATCAACTGAATTGCTTCTTTAGCAATACCGTTGGTGAAGTCGGTAGCCATAATAGAAGCGATAGCCTCCAAAGCGTGCGTCAATGCGTCAATACCCGAAGCAGACGTCAATCCCTTAGGTATATTCATCATCAAATCTGCGTCTATGATAGCAACGTCCGGCAAAAGTTCGTAATCTGCAAGAGGATATTTAGTTTCGCTATTTTCGTCGGTGATAACGGCAAACGGCGTAACTTCAGAACCTGTACCTGCAGTAGTAGCCACTGCGATAAAGGTAGCCTTGTCGCCCATATGCGGGAAGGTGTATACTCTCTTACGGATATCCATAAATCTCATTGCAAGATCTTGAAAATCGATTTCTGGATGCTCGTAAAGTACCCACATAATCTTACCTGCGTCCATTGCCGAACCACCGCCTACGGCAATGATTACGTCAGGCTCGAATTCCTTCATAGCCTTAGCGCCTTCCATTGCGCAACCAAGCGTTGGATCAGGAGCTACGTTGAAGAACGTAGTGTGTCTGATATTCATTTCGTCCAATCTATCGGTGATAGCCTTTGTAAATCCGCTTTGATACAAGAAAGAGTCAGTTACGATAAACGCCTTTTTCTTTCCCATAACGTCTTTGAGTTCTCTCAATGCAACGCCAAGACAACCCTTTTTGAAATATACCTTTTCCGGCGCTCTAAACCACAACATATTCTCTCTCCTTTCTGCTACTGTTTTTATATTTATAAGGTGCTTTACTCCAACGTTTTCGCTTACGCTGTTACCGCCCCAGCTTCCGCAACCGAGTGTGAGTGACGGAGCAAGTTTGAAGTTGTAAAGGTCGCCTATACCGCCTTGAGAAGAAGGAGTATTGATAAGAATACGGCAAGTGCGCATTCTGTTTTGGAACTTTTCAATCTTGTCTTTGCCTGTTTCCGTATTGACGTACAATACCGAAGTGTGTCCAAGACCACCGTCGTCAATTAGCTTAGAAGCCTTATCGAGAGCGTCTTCGAAATCCTTTGCCTTGTACATTGCAAGTACGGGAGAAAGTTTTTCATGAGCGAACTCTTCGCTAATATCTACGCTCTTTACTTCGCCTACGAGGACTTTTGCTGTTTCCGGAACTTCAAATCCTGCCATTTTTGCGATTACGCATGCAGGTTGACCTACTATCTTAGCGTTGAGAGCGCCGTTGATAAGAATAGTCTTACGAACTTTCTCCGTCTGCTTTGCGTCTAGGAAATAAGCTCCTCTATATTGCATTTCTGCCTTAAACTCGTCGTATACTTTGTCAAGAACGATAGTAGATTGCTCGGAAGCGCAAATCATACCGTTGTCAAACGTCTTGGAGTGAAGTATAGAAGACGCTGCCATCTTTATATCTGCCGAATCGTCAATGATAGCGGGAGTATTACCTGCTCCTACGCCTACAGCCGGCTTACCTGAAGAATAAGCGGCTTTGACCATGCCCGGACCGCCGGTAGCCAATATTATATCAGCCTCTTTCATTATCATACCCGAAAGCGGTACGGAAGGCTCGTCTATCCATCCGATAATTCCCTCCGGCGCGCCTGCTTTAACTGCGGCTTCAAGAACTACTTTTGCAGCCTCAATCGTGCTCTTCTTTGCTCTTGGGTGCGGTGAGAAAATAAGACCGTTGCGAGTCTTCAACGCAAGAAGCGATTTGAAAATTGCAGTAGACGTCGGATTGGTCGTAGGGATAACTGCCGCGATAACGCCGATAGGTTCTGCTATCTTTGTGATACCGAAAGCCTCATCTCTTTCCACTACTCCGCAAGTCTTCACGTCTTTGTACGTATTATAGATATACTCGGACGCGTAGTGATTCTTGATAACCTTGTCTTCAACAATTCCCATACCCGTCTCTTCGACAGCCATTTTTGCAAGAGGTATTCTCTGCTTGTTGGCGGCCATAGAAGCGGCAAAGAAAATCTTGTCAACTTGTTCTTGAGTGTAAGTTGCATAGATAGCTTGAGCCTTTCTAACTTCTTCAAGTTTAGCCAAAAGGGTTTGCTCATCGTTTACGATTTGAGTGTTTGCCATTTTATATTCCATCTG
>CAMWPK010000129.1 GCA_947176115.1 uncultured Clostridia bacterium | reverse complement strand
TCGGCAGGTGACGTAGGTTATCTATGCGCAAGTATCAAGAACGTCAGCGATACAAAAGTCGGAGATACGATACTTATGGCAAGCGATAAGACTTCCAAGCCTCTAGACGGATATAAGGAAGCCTCGCCAATGGTATTTTCGGGAGTATATCCCGCCGATGGCTCTAAGTATAACGACTTGAAAGACGCTTTGGAAAAACTCAAACTCAATGACGCGTCGCTTATGTACGAACCTGAAGTATCTACCGCGCTTGGATTTGGTTTCAGATGCGGATTTTTGGGACTTTTGCATATGGAAATCATTCAAGAGAGATTGGAGAGGGAATTTGACCTTGACCTTGTGACGACTGCGCCCAGCGTATCGTATAAGGTAATCAAGACGAATGGCGAAGAGATAATCGTATCCAATCCGTCCAACTTACCGCCTGCCGTCGATATTGACCATATGGAAGAACCCGTTGTCAATGCGTTTATATACACTCCGCCTGAGTACGTTGGTTCAATAATGGAACTTTGTCAAGACAAGAGAGGAGAGTTTATCAATCTCACTTATCTGGATACAACCAGAGTACGCATTGATTACGTTATGCCACTCAACGAGATTATCTACGACTTCTTTGATACGCTTAAATCCCGTACGAGAGGGTACGCAAGTCTTGACTATGAGATTGCCGATTATAAGAAAAGCGATTTGGTCAAGTTGGATATGTTGCTCAACGGAGAGATATGCGATGCGTTAAGTCTAATAGTTCATAAGGATAAGGCTTACGCAAGGGGCAGAGGTATTGCCGAAAAGTTAAAGGACGTAATCCCAAGACAACTTTTTGAGATACCCATTCAAGCGGCTATAGGCGGTAAAGTCATAGCGAGAGAAACTGTCAAGGCCATGCGTAAAGACGTGCTTGCCAAGTGTTACGGCGGTGACATAACGCGTAAAAAGAAACTTCTCGAGAAGCAAAAAGAAGGTAAAAAACGTATGCGCCAAGTCGGCTCCGTAGAAGTGCCAAGCGAAGCCTTTATGTCAATACTTAAGATTTGAGTTCGGTGGGAAGGGAGGCTAGACATTTCTAAAATGCATCTTTTCTGCCAATCTAGCCTTTGGCTCAAGCCGACGTACGGCAAGTACGACGGCTCTCGCCAAAAACTATCTTGACAAAAAATCTGCATTTTATTGAATGCCTATCTCCCTTCCCACCGAACTGTATGGCGCAAAGGGAGGCTAGACATTTCTAAAATGCATCTTTTCCGCCAATCTAGCCTTTGGCTAAACACAGTTAAAACATATATGACAAATAAAATTGATAACTACGTATCACAAAATAAGAGTTTAGGAATTTATATTCATATACCTTTTTGCAAGTCGCGGTGTATATATTGCGACTTTATATCGTCCGTTGACGATTGCGGGCAGAGAGAAAAGTACGTCCGTTATCTTTGCAAACAAATAAGGTTGGCGAGCGTAGAATATTCAAAAGATTATATAGTCGATACTGTATACATTGGCGGAGGAACGCCGACTTTACTTGATATAGACCAGTTAAAAGTTATCGGCAAAGAGATTTTTGGCGGTTTTAATTGCAATCTCAAAGAATTTTCTATTGAGGCAAATCCTTGCGCAGTAGACAGAGAAAAACTTGTTGCGCTCAAGGAAATTGGCGTCAACAGATTGAGTTTTGGCGTACAGAGTTTCAATGACGATTTACTTAAAATGCTGGGCAGACGTCATAATGCAGAGCAAGCCGAATACGCTGTCCAACTTGCCAAAGAACTTGGATTTGAGGTAAGTATTGACGCCATTATTGGATTACCTAACCAAACTGAAGACGACGTCAAAGACTTTATAGACAGAGCGGAGAAGTTGGGAGTTGAGCATGTATCAGTATATATGTTGAGCGTAGAAGACGGAACGAAGTTGAAAAGTCTTATTGAGCAAGGCAAACTTATTGCAAAGAGCGACGACGAACTTGCTCAGCTTTACGAATACGCTTGTCTTTGTCTAAAAAAATATAATTTTCAGCGTTATGAAATTTCTAATTTTTGCAAAAATCAAAAGGTTTCGTATCACAATTTGAGGTACTGGCAATGCTTGGACTATCTTGGACTGGGAATGGGCGCTCATTCTTTGATTAACAACGAGAGGTGGCGTAACGCCGATAACTTTGAGGAGTATTATCTAGGCATAGATGATAAGAACTACCGTCACGATGTACAAAAGCTGAGCAAAGAAGATGTTGAGAGCGAATTTATAATGCTGTCTTTGAGATTGCAAAAAGGCGTTGATTTAGCGGAATTTTTTCAAAGATTCGGACATGACTTTTTGAATAGTTATTCTCAAGCAATAAAAAAGAATAAGGACTATCTTGAAATTACTCCAAATAGCGTATCTATTAAATATGAATATCTACATCTTATGAATGGAATCATAGTGGATTTTATATAACTATGTACTAAGCCTGCCAATAGGCAAACTTAGTCCTGAATTAGTTGCACTTTGTAAAAGAAGTGTTGTTGCAGTTGGGACATGGTGGCATTTTATCGCCGGCATCAAGTCTTAGATCAAAACCGCAATTAGTACAGCTATAACAACCCTTGCCGGGTTTTTCGCCAGTATTTATTTTTGCTACTCTTGACATATCGCACCTCCGGATAATTTTGTTTTCAGACGCTTGTTGCGTCCGGTATTTTGAGTATTCACATTCTATGAAGAGTTATACTTGAGCGTGTATACAAATCAAAAATTTTATAAAATTTGCAAAAACTTTTAAGGACTTTGTAAAAAAAATATTAAAGGTATGGACAAACTTATTTTTTATGGTATAATGATATCATGGAATTTAATGCAAACGAAAATATCCATGAAGACGAAGTTATAGTCTGCAACGAAGATATAAGTCGTGAAGAACCGGACAATTCGTCTAATAAAAGAGCGCCAAGAGAGAACAAAAAATACGGCAAGAAGTTTTCGGCAAGAATTTATAAGTTCTTCTCGCTGTTTATGTTCTTTATTTACTATTTTAACTGCATGGTTAGAATAGTTTCTAATTGCGTAAAATACTTCAAAAGTCAAGGGGTCAACACCTTCTCGGATTTGACGAATTTTACCATGGACGCTACAAAGTGGGGAGAGATAAGCAAAGCAATTTTCGATTGGTATACTATCACTCTCTTAATTTTCCTTGCATTGTATTTGATAGTCTTTATGATTACTTTTATAAGGTATTCGCCAAAACATAAAAAGACTTTCAAGTTTTTCAAAAAAGGATTTGTTATGGCAAGACGTCTTATCAAGCTCATAAGCGTGGGCTTAACATTGACGGTCTTGGTAAAATCCGCTAAACTTGCTTCGTTCAGCGATAAGTTTATGTTTGTCATTTCCTTGTTAGCAATGTTTGTCACCGTTATACAGATATTTATTTCCTTGGCTACTTGGATATGGGGCAGAAAACTCAATAGGAGCGTCAAGCAGTACGTGGGCAACATAATGAGTAACTATATTGCGACAGCGCGCGTTAGACCTAATGCCGAAATAGGTAAGAGAAAAACTGTCGGAGATAAGTTAGGCAAGGCAAAAGATAGATTTATACGTACTATGGAAGCTATGACCTTGACGAAAGAAGAGGCTATGCAAAAAGACGCAGAATTTGAAGGATATCTTGTGGAGGATGTCGATATTACCGATAGGTTTGAGAATGATTATCAACCTGCTGTTGAGGAAGTCCCAATAGACGAGAAAGTTAATAAATCTAAAAAACCTAAATTTAATACTAAAAAGGTCAAACGCGTATCGCCAAAAAAAGCCAAGACCGATAAAAAGGGAGAGAAATGAGTCAACTACATAAGAGCGGAGAAGATTATTTAGAAGCGATATTATTTATCGAAGAGCAGAAAGGCAGAGTTAAGTCGGTAGACATTGCCAATGCTTTGGGCGTATCAAAGCCAAGCGTAAACAAGGCTTTGACTATTCTTCAAGAAATGGGGTACGTAAGCAAACCTAATTATGGAGAAGTGACGATAACTCAAGAGGGCAGAAGAAAGGCTAAGATTATTGCAGAAAAACACGTTGCGTTGACAAAACTTCTCACCGACGTATTAGGAGTGAGCGCAGAAACGGCAGAAAAGGACGCTTGCAAGATAGAACATGACATAAGCGAAGAAACTACGGGAAAACTAATCGAATATCTCAACAAATTAAAATAATTGAATAATATTGTAATTTATTTGTGTTAAAAACTTAACGAATATATTTGAC